>NZ_JAYWVC010000078.1:0-33131 GCF_036281785.1 Streptomyces chiangmaiensis
CTCTGGGGCGTCACTCGGAACGAACAGATGACGGTCTGGCTCACCGCGTTGCCCGCCGCATCCTCGGCGGCAAGCCGGGCCCAGCCGGCTCTCATACGCATGTACGTACCTCTGTACCGTCCGGGAGACCGGTGACGCGGACGGCGAACGGTGAGGTGTCCGACGGCCGCCGAACACCTGAGACACGGTGTGGACTCTCCCGCTGCGACGGCGATTGTGGTCCGCGCAGCGCAGGGCCCGGCAACCGGATCTTCGGTCACGGGAGTCGAGACTCCGCAGGTCGGCGAACGGTTGCATCGTGCAGGCCTGTTTTTGATGTGCACCAACGGTGCGATATGCGCATGTCATACCGGAAGGACCTGCGGATGATGTGACGTCATGTCCCAGTGCAGGTGGTGCCGTTCGTCGTAGGGCGCTGCCGGCGCTCTCCCTCGCAGAGTGCTTACCGCGCAAATGTGTCGCGAGCGGCGCTCGTTCGACGCCAAGCCCCGTCGGCGCCCGCCGAGGTGGCGGACTGCGGCCGTTGACGCCCTGCGGCCGAGGCGGTCCACCCGGCGGAAGCCCTGCCTCCGCGGCGCCGCGTGCGTGTAGCTTCTGAGCATGGTCAGTCATGCGGATCAAGGTGCGGTCGAATGGGTGGAGTCGGGCGGCGGGCCGCTCATCGCGATACCGGAGGTGGTGTTGCCGTTCTGGGCGGGCGCCGACGGCGACGAGACGTCCTCCGACTACGACCGGGCCTGTGAGGTCGAGGGGTACATCGGCCTGGTACCGGTCGGGGACACCCGCGCCCTGGTCCTCGGGGACGAGCCCGCCTCCACAGCCTTCCTGCCGGAGTACGGCACATTCGTACGCTGGTCTGCCGCGGATTCCGAGGCTGCGCTGCTCGACCGGGTCCCCGAGGCGCTGAGTGCCGCGGAGTGGGAGCCGGAGGTGCAGTGGGACGTGCCGGGCGACGTGGTGCTGTTCGACGCGGCCTGGCCGGGACACGAGTCCGCGCGCACCGACCATGTGCGCGTGGCGCTCGAACCGGGGCGGTACGCGGTGCGGGCGGCGTACGTGGAGCCGGGTCCCGAGGTCTGGATGGGGCTCGTCCAGGTCCGCCGGACGGGCGGTTGACGTGCCCCGGCTCGCGCCCCCGACGGCCGAGGGCCTCCGCCGTGACCCCCTGCCGCTGCGCGGCAGGACCGCCCTCGTCACCGGAGCCAGCCGACGCGGGGGCATCGGATACGCGGTGGCCCGGCGACTGGCCGCCTACGGCGCCGGCGTCTATCTGCACCACCACGTACCGCACGACGCGGACATGCCCTGGGGCGCCGACCGTCCCGAGGAGGTCCGAGCCGGTGTGCGCGCGGTGCTCGGCGACCCCGACGCGCCGGTCGCCGACGGGCCGGCCGACCTGTCCGACCCGGCCGCTCCCGCCGAGCTGATCGCGAGGGCCGCCGAGGCACTGAGCGGACGGCTCGACATCCTCGTCGTCAATCACGCGCTCAGCGGCAGCGACGGCACGCTCGACACCATCGACACCGCCATGCTGGACGCCCACTGGGCGGTGGACACCCGCTCGGTGCTGCTCCTGGTCCAGGCGTACGCCCGGCTGCGCGCGGCGATGCCCCCGGGCGGACCGGGCGGGCGGGTGGTGATGATGACCTCCGGGCAGGACATCGCGGGCGGCATGCCCGGGGAGATCGCCTACGCCCTGCAGAAGGGTGCCCTCGCTTCGATCACACGCTCGCTGGCGACCGCGCTCGCGGAGCAGGCCGTCACCGTCAACACGGTCAACCCCGGCCCTGTGGACACGGACTACCTGACCGGCGATGCCTACGAGGCCGTCGCCGCGCGCTTCCCGGCCGGACGTTGGGGCATGCCGGACGACCCCGCCCGCCTGATCGCCTGGCTCGCCACGGACGAGGCGGCCTGGATCACCGGGCAGGTCATCGACTCCGAGGGCGGCTTCCGCCGGTGACGGCCGGACCCGGAGGCGATACCCCGGGCCCGGCCGCTCGTCCGGCTCAGAGCTGCGACAGTTCGTCCACCAGGTCGTCCAGGCCGAGCGAGCCTTGCGAGAGCGCCGCCATGTGCCAGGCCTTCGCGTCGAACGCGTCGCCGTGGCGCTTCCTGGCGTTCTCCCGGCCCAGCAACCAGGCTCGTTCGCCCAGCTTGTAGCCGATCGCCTGGCCGGGCATCGAGAGGTAGCGGACCAGCTCGCTCTCCACGAAGTCCGCGGGACGGCTGCTGTGGGCGCCGAAGAACTCCTGCGCCAGCTCGGCCGTCCAGCGCTCGCCGGGGTGGAACGGCGAGTCGGCCGGGATCTCCAGCTCCAGATGCATGCCGATGTCGATGATGACGCGGACCGCCCGCATCATCTGGGCGTCCAGATAGCCGAGCCGCTGCTCCGGGTCCGTGAGGAAGCCGAGCTCGTCCATGAGGCGCTCCGCGTAAAGGGCCCAGCCCTCCACGTTGGCGCTGACACCGCCCACCGTCGCCTGGTAACGGGAGAGGTTGTGCGCCACGTGCACCCACTGGGCGAGCTGCAGATGATGGCCGGGGACACCCTCGTGGTACCACGTCGAGACCAGATCGTACGCCGGGAACCGGGTCTGGCCCATCGTCGGCAGCCAGGTCCGCCCGGGGCGGGAGAAGTCGGCGGACGGAGCCGTGTAGTACGGCGCCGCGGCGCCGCCGGGCGGCGCGATGCAGGACTCCACCCTCCGCACGCGGTCGGCGAGTTCGAAGTGCGTGCCGTCGAGCGCCTCGATCGCCTCGTCCATCAGCCCCTGGAGCCAGGCGCGGACCTCGTCGACGCCGTCGATGTGGGTGCCGTGCTCGTCTAGGTGCGCCAGCGCGACCCACGGCGTCGCGGCCCCGGGCAGGACCTTCTCAGCCTCCTGCTTCATCTCGCCCAGGATCCGGTGGTACTCGGACCAGCCGTACGCATACGCCTCGTCGAGGTCCAGGTCCGTGCCGTTGAAGTAGCGTGCCCAACGGGCGTAGCGCTCGCGGCCGACCGTGTTCGGCGCGCCCTCGATCGTCGGCGCGTACACGTCGCGCACCCAGTCCCGCAGCTCCACGATGGCCGCGGTCGCCCCACGGGCCGCCTCGTCGAGCTCCGACCGCAGCGCCTCGGGGCCCTGGGACGCGAACTCCTCGAACCAGCCGCGGCCCTGCCCGTCCGTGTCCGACCACTCGGTGAGCTGCTCGATGAAGGTCGCGGTCGGGCGCGGTCCCGCATACAGCTTGCGCTCGAGGCCGAGGGTGAGGGACTCGCGGTAGCCGCCCACCGCGGCGGGAACGGCGCGCAGCCGCTCGGCGATCGCCGCCCAGTCCTCCTCCGTCTCGGTGGGAGTGATCGTGAAGACGTCGCGCGCGGAGTGCACCGGGCTGTGCAGATTGCTCACCGTCCTGAGACCCTCGTCGGCCTCGTGCACGGCGAGTTCCGCGGTGAGCCGCTCGCGCAGCAGGCGGGCGCACCGTCGCTCGATGTCACTGTCCGCGCCCGGGCGGCGCTCGGCCTCGTCGAGCCGTGCGAGGGTCGCCCGCGCCAGCTCGGCGAGTGCCTCCTGGCCCGCGGGCGATGTGTCGGGCAGCTTGCTCGAACTCTCCTTCACACCCAGATAGGTACCGGTGACGGGGTCGAGGGCGACGAGGGCGTCGACGTAGGCGTCGGCGACCTGCCGGGGCAGAGGGCTCCTGGTGGTGTCTGACATGCGGACCATCCTGATACGACCATGCGGTTCGCGTCACGGGGATTCCGCGCTGGGCTTAGGCCTGTTCAGCGGGTTTCGGCAAGCCGTGCCCCGGTGGCAGCAGGGGGCCGCAGTCCCACTGCTGGAAGATCAGCCGGGTCTCCACCCGGGCCACTTCCCGCCGGGCCGTGAACTCGTCCAGGACCAGTCGCTGAAGATCCGCCATGTCCGCGACTGCGACATGCACGAGGTAGTCGTCCGGACCGGTGAGGTGGAAGACGGTGCGGGACTCGGGCAGCGCCCGGATCCGGTCCACGAAGGGGCCCACCAGCTCCCGCCGATGCGGTCTGACCTGCACCGACAGCAGCGCTTCCAGTCCGCGCCCCAGCTTCGCCGGGTCGAGCCGCAGCTGATGACCGAGAATGACGCCCGAGCGGCGCAGCCTCGTCACCCGGTCGAGGCAGGTCGAGGGCGCGACCCCGACCTGAGCCGCGAGGTCGCGGTACGTCATCCGGGCGTCGTTCTGCAACAGCCGCAGAAGACGCAGATCCACCGGGTCCAGTACGACGGATTCAGCCATGCGGCGAACGTAACACGGCCTTCGGCGTCGTGACCCCGGCCGGTGTTCAGTCTGCCACCCATGGAATCCCGTACTCATGGCGCGTACGACGCGCAGGACGGATGCCCGGTGGATCTCCCCGCCCGCCGGTCACTCACCACCGAGGCCGTGCACGCCGGACGCGAGGACCTCGCCGAGTTGGGGCTGCACGCCCCGCCCCTCGACTTCTCCACGACGTACCCCTCGTACGACAGCCGTGACGAGGCCGCCCGCATCGACGCCTTCGCGGCCGACGGCGCGGAACCGGACGGACCGCCCGTCTACGGGCGGCTCGGCAACCCCACCGTCGCCCGCTTCGAGACCGCGATCGCGCGACTCGAGCGCACCGAGAGCGCGGTCGCCTTCGCGAGCGGCATGGCCGCGCTCAGCGCCGTCCTGCTCGCCAGGAACACGCTGGGCCTGCGTCATGTCGTCGCCGTACGACCGCTGTACGGCTGCAGTGACCATCTGCTGACCGCAGGGCTGCTGGGCAACGAGGTGACCTGGACCGACCCGGCGGGCATCGCGGAGGCCCTGCGCCCCGACACCGGTCTTGTCATGGTCGAGTCCCCGGCCAATCCGACGCTCGCGGAAGTCGATCTGCGCGCGGTCGCCCACGCCTGCGGCTCGGTTCCGCTGCTGGCGGACAACACCTTCGCGACACCCGTGCTGCAACGACCCGCCGGGCTGGGGGCGCGACTGGTGCTGCACAGTGCCACGAAGTACCTCGGCGGGCACGGCGATGTGATGGGCGGGGTGGTGGCCTGCGACGAGGAGATGGCGCGCCGGCTTCGCCAGATGCGCTTCGCGACGGGCGCGGTGCTCCACCCGCTCGCCGGCTACCTGTTGCTGCGCGGTCTGTCGACGCTGCCGGTACGGGTCAGGGCCGCGTCGGCGTCCGCGGAGGAACTCGCCCGCCGGCTCGCCGGGGACCCGCGGGTGGCTCACGTCCACTACCCGCGCATCGGCGGCGCGATGATCGCCTTCGAGGTGCACGGCGATCCTCATGCGGTGATCGGCGGTGTCCGCCTGATCACGCCCGCGGTCAGCCTCGGCAGCGTCGACACCCTCATCCAGCACCCGGCGTCCATCAGCCATCGCATCGTCGACGCGACGGACCGCCGGGACGCCGGGGTGAGCGACAAGCTGCTGCGGCTGTCGGTCGGCCTGGAGGACGTCGAGGACCTCTGGGCCGATCTGGACGGTGCGCTGGAGGCGGAGCGGGGTCCGGGCCACCGGCTGCGGCAGGAGGTCGCGGGCCGGTAGTCCGGGTGTGGCGTGGGCTCGGCGACCGCGTCGGTCCGGTCGCCCGCCCCCCTACGGCGAACGGCCCGGCGGAGTTCGCCGGGCCGCTTTCCGGGGAGTGTGCGCGGGAGCGCACGGTGGGTCAGTCGCGTGTGCCCCGCGCCCCGCGCGACTCGCCGGCCTGCCCGTACGGCAGACGCGAGGCCACGGGCGTCGCGTCCAGGCGGGCGGTGATGACGAGGGTGCCCTCCTCGATCTGGTAGTCGAGGGGCAGTTTGAGGCCGCGCATCGCGGCGACCATGCCGGTGTTGGACGCGCGGGTGACCGCGTAGACGTTCTCGCACCCCGCCTCGACCGCCATCGTCACCAGGCGTCCGAGGAGTTCGGTGCCGATACCGCGCTGCTGCCACGCGTCCTCCACGAGCAGCGCCACCTCCGTCTCGTCACCGTCCCACAGCAGGTGTCCGAGGCCCACGATGCGGCCCGAAGTCGTCTGCACCGCGAGGGTGCGGCCGAAGCGGGGGCTGAGCAGGTGCTTGAGGTAGCGATCCGTGTCCCCTGCCGGCCCGTGGTAGCGCATGCCGAGCGTGCGGGCCGAGCATCGTGCGTGCATCTCCTTCGCCGCCGGGAGGTCCGAGGTATCGGCCCGCCGCACGGTGATGGCGTTGCCCTCGGGCAGCGTGAGCACGTCCTGGCTGCGAGGGATGCGGGGACCGAGCCGGGTGTCCAGTTCCACCAGGGCCCGTGCCCGCGCGAATTCCGTCGGCGTGAACGCCAGATACGGCCGCTCCACCGTGATCACCCCTCCCTCAGGCGCCCGTAGGCGCATCGCTGTGTCCTCAAGGGCACCCTCGTCGGGGACGTCCTCCTCCGGCCGGCCGGAGGACGGGGTGACGGAGGGCAGGGAGCGGATGGTGCACCGGCCGAGCAACTGCCGTAGTGCGAGCGGTAGTTCGGCCGCGTCCAGTGCGGTGCGCGTGGCCAGGCCCAGCATCCGGGTCGGAGCGTCCACCAGGTCGTGCGCGTCGGCCCGCTCGATCCAGCTCTCGGTGCCGCCGGCCGACGCGACGGTCCGCGTGATCCCGGCCGCTTCCAGCTCCGCCGGGGCCCGCAGCAGGAACTCGTCGACCGTGCCCTGCGCCAGCGGGTGCGTCTGCAGGCTGAGGATGTCGATCCGGAGGGCCGCCAGCGCCGTGGCCAGCGCGGCCAGCGAGCCCAGTTCGTCGCGCACCGTCGTCCGCATCCGCCACAGCGCGGTCGCCCCGCCGGTCGTGCCGGTTCCGGACGGCCCGGCCTGCCGCTTCTCCGCGGGGGGCCGGGCTCCGGTATCGCTCACGGGCGGTGCGTGACCGTGGCGGCGTGCCCACCATGTGTGGAATCCGGCCGTCGCGACGAGCGCCACCGCGGACAGCCCCAGGAGTGCGGGTCCGTCGGGCGCGTGCCCGACGAGGTTGGCCACGGCGTCGGCCACCGCTACCGCCGTGAACAGGGCGGCGAGCTCGATCAGATCCCGGCGCCAGCGGTGCACTGGACGACCGTGCTTGGCCCGCTTCACATCAGACATGTCTGGAGTCATGGAACCACTGTGAAGGAAGGGTGTTGCGTGATCACGAACGTTGTGTGTCTGATGGGTAAAGTATGCTTTTGTCCTTTTTTGTTGCACTTTTGACCATGGTGTGGCGCGCGGACATTCGCGGCCAAGTGCCCGGCCGGAAGCCGCGCACCGGGGGATGACTCCGGTGCGCGGCACGGTGGCCGAGGGTACGCGAGCCGTCGGCCGAACGGGGAACCGGGGCGCCTCGGCCCGGCGTTCGGACGTCTCCGCTGCCCGCCCTCAAGTCATCCTCAAGGAGCGGGAGTTACTGTCCCACGCGGCCCGGCTGCAATATCTGCGTGAACAGCACGGTCCCGTCCTGCTCGCGCGGCCTGACGGTCAGTTCCCCGCTGTCCCCGTCGATGTCGACCTCGCCGAAGATCTGGTAGCCGCCCGCGGGGGAGACGTTCGAGGCCGTCGGGGCCTTCACGAACACCCGCTCCGGGCCGAACGTGTCGTCCAGCGCGCTCGCCGGGAACGCGCCGGCGTTGAGCGGTCCCGAGACGAACTCCCAGAACGGCTCGAAGTCGGTGAACGCGGCGCGCGAGGGCTGGTAGTGCTGCGCCGAGGTGTGGTGGACGTCCGCGGTCAACCACAGCGTGCCGGTGATCCGCCGGTGCTTGACGAAGCGCAGCAGCTCGGCGATCTGCAGCTCGCGGCCGAGGGGCGCGCCCGCGTCACCCTGTGCCACCGCCTCGATGTTCGGCCGACCCTCCGTGGTGTCCGGCACGACCAGCCCGATCGGCATGTCCGCGGCGATCACCTTCCACACCGCGCGGGACCGGGACAACTCCCGCTTGAGCCACTCCAGCTGCTCGGCCCCGAGGATGCCCTGCGGGTCGACGGTCTGGTTGTCGGGCGAGTTGGCACTGCGGTAGGCGCGCATGTCCAGGACGAAGACGTCCAGCAGAGGGCCGTATGGCATGACCCGGTACACCCGGCCGTTTCCGGTCGCCGGGCTGGAGGGCGGAGAGAGGGAAGTACTCGCTGAACGCGCGCCGGGCCCGGGCGGCGAGCACGTCGATGC
Source organism: Streptomyces chiangmaiensis (assembly GCF_036281785.1). NCBI lineage: Bacteria > Bacillati > Actinomycetota > Actinomycetes > Kitasatosporales > Streptomycetaceae > Streptomyces > Streptomyces chiangmaiensis. The sequence continues at coordinate 8,148 of NZ_JAYWVC010000078.1, forward strand.
TCTTCTCGGTGTAGCGCGGGTCCGAGGAGCTGATGACCTCGCCCGGGTACCAGTTGTTGCGGACCTCGTGGTCGTCCCACTGGATGATCGACGGCACCTGGGCGTTGAACCGCTTGAGGTTCTCGTCCAGCAGGTTGTAGCAGAAGTTGCCGCGGTACTCCGCCAGGGTCTCGGCCACCTTGGACTTCTCCTCGGTGGTGATGTTCCGCCAGGTACCGCCGTCGGGCAGGGCCTGCGTGGTGGAGAGCGGGCCGTCGGCGTAGATGTTGTCGCCGCTGCAGAGGAAGAAGTCCGGGTCGAGCTTCGCCATGGCGTTGTAGATCGTGTAACCGCCGAAGTCGCTGTTGATGCCCCAGCCTTGGCCCGCCAGGTCGCCCGACCACAGGAAGCGCACCCCGCGGCGCCGCACGAGCGGCGTCGTGCGGAAGGTGCCTCGCACGGGTTCGCCGGTGCGCCGAGGGTCGTCCGGGTCCGCCAGCAGTACGCGGTAGTGGATCTGTTCACCCGCCGGAAGCCCGTGCAGCCGCGTGCTGCCCGTGAAGTCGGTGTCGACGCCCAGCAGAGGACCGTGCCATCGGCGCGCATTGCGGAACGACTCCGTGGCGGCGGTCTCGACGATCATCCGGCCGGACGGTCGGAGCGCACCCAGATGAGACCGGAGTGGGTGGTCACATCACCGGCCTGGACACCCCAGCCCGCCTTCGGGCGTCCCGACAGGGCGAACGCCGGTGCCGCGCCGAGCGTGGTGGGCAGGGCGAGGGCCGCCGAGGCGGCCAGGGAGCCGCGCAGCACGCTGCGGCGGCCTGGTAAGGGACGGTGTGACATGAAGCGCCTCCAGGGACGGTTCCGGCCGACTGGCACTGCCACAACTACTCGTGTGCCGCAGCGGACATGGAAACCGCACATGAACAACTGCCCCCTGCGACACGGGGTCGAAAGAGCGCACGAGGAGTTCCGGATACGCCGGACGGCGGCAGCGCGCGCCACGCGGGGCGTCCGCCACGAGGCCGCGCGGACCTCCGTGAGCGAGCTCGTGAGTGAACGAGTGACCCTGGATGCGGGCGCGTCGGACCTCGAGCGCGCGCCGGATCGGCTGCCCCACAGGCCTTGCGATGGAAGAGCTCAGCGGCTGCCGTCCAGGATGACGCGCGCGACCAGCGCCGGGTCGTCGTTCATCGGGACGTGCCCGCAGCCGGGCAGTCGCACGAGCCGGGCCTTGGGGACGATCTGCTTGGCGCGGACGCCCTGACGGCGCACCAGAAGCCGGTCCTTGGTGCCCCACGCCACGGTGACCGGCAGTCCGGGCAGGTCCCCCGTGAACCGGACAGTGGCGCCCGCCCGCAGGGTCGCGGCGAACCCTTCGGCGCGGGCCAGCGCCAGCGTTTCGGCGACGACGGCCTCGGGCGAACGGCGTCCGGGGCGGGCGTAGATGGAGCTCGTGAGCACCGTCCGGCCGGCCGCCGTGCGCGACAGCCGCTCCACGACCGGCAGCGGAATCCGCTGCGCCGTGTGCCGCATCGCGAGCAGCACCGCGAACGCGTACCGCCGCTCAGCCGTGGTCCAGAACCCGGCCGGTGAGAAGGCGGTGACGGACCGTACGAGCTTCTCGCGGCCCAGTTCCAGGGCCAGCAGACCCCCGAGGGAGTTGCCCGCGACATGCGGGCGGCCGATGTCCAGCGCCGCGCACAGCGAACCGAGCGCGGGCACCACGGTCGACAGGTCGTAGGCGAGTCCGTCAGGCAGGGCCGGGGACGCGCCGAAGCCGGGGAGGTCGACGGCGATCACGTCGCGCTCGGTCGCGAGGATGTCCACGACCGGGTCCCAGGCCTGACGGTGATGGCCGATTCCGTGCAGCAGAAGGAGCGGTTCGCCGGCGCCCACACGTGCGTAGGAGACGGTCACAGTCCGTGGGCCGTGCGCAGAGGGGACGCTGAAGGAGACCGTGGCGGGCATACTGCTGCTCCTCGTCTGGGACACGCCGACGAACGCTGTCGTAGACAGCTTGTCAGCAACTGCTACCGGCGGGTAGCCCCCGAAAGTGATGAACCTCACCCGCGCGGCGACCTGTTGATCGTGTCGTGTCCGACAGCGACATCGCCTGGACAGGGCGGACTGTGTCGGATGGGATGGAACGGTGACCACTGACACCGCGACCGAGGTCTTCGAAGAGCATCGTCCCGTGCTGATGGGTGTCGCCTACCGCATGCTCGGCCGGGTCGCCGATGCCGAGGATGTGGTTCAGGAGGCGTGGCTGCGCTGGTCCGGCGCCGACCGCGACGCCGTGCGCGCGCCGCGCGGCTACCTCGTGCGCATCACCACCCGGCTGGCCCTCGACCGGTTGCGTCAGGCGCAGTCGCGCAAAGAGGCGTACGTGGGCCCCTGGCTGCCCGAGCCCTGCGCCACCGACTTCGACGGCACCGTGCCGGACACGGCGGACCGGGCCGTGCTCGCCGACTCCGTCTCGCTCGCCGTCCTCGTCGTCCTGGAGTCCCTGTCGCCGCTGGAACGCGCGGTGTTCGTGCTCAGAGAGGCATTCGGGTACCCGTTCGCGGACATCGCCACCACGCTGGATCGCAGCGAGGCCGCGGTGCGCCAACTCGCCGGGCGGGCCCGCCGACACGTCGACGAACGACGGCCGCGCTATGAGGTCGACCCGGCCGAACGCCGCGATCTGACCGAGCGGTTCCTTGCCGCGTCGGTCGAGGGCGACCTCGACGGACTGATGCGATTGCTGGCCCCGGACGTCCGCCTGGTCGGGGACAGCGGTGGTCGCACCAAGGCCCCGCTGCGGGTCCTGGAGAGCGCCGACAAGGTCGGCAGGTTCATCGTGGGCGTGGCCGGCAAGGGAGTCCAGGACGCCTCGTTCCGCTTCCTGGAGCTCAACGGCGGAACGGCCCTGCTCGTCCTGTCGGGCGGCAAGCCGGACACCTTCTTCCAGGTGGACGTCGTGGACGGGCGCATCCAGTGCATCTACATCATCCGTAATCCGGAGAAGCTGGTGTCCCTGCCCGTCGGATAGCCGCCGGGCGCGCATCCGCGGAGAGCTCTGGTTCATGAACGTTTCCCGAACCGGGGCTTCGCCGCCCGGCACCGGCGGCGTCCACCGCGAACGGCGAGTGAACGCTCTGCGGTGCGAGACCTATGCGGTGCGTAAGGGATCGAGGATTGGTCTTGACCAAGGGTGGGGGCCGCCCTATGGTCGCAGAGAAGTGCAACAACCTTTAATAAACAAGGGCGCTTAAACGCCGCCGCGCCACGGCGATTGCGGAGGACAGGGTGGGGACCACGCAGCTGGAATCGGTGCCGGAGCCCAAGTACTGGCACCTCAAGACCGTACTCACCGAAGCACTCGACTCGGAGTTCTCCGTGGGCGAGATCCTGCCCAACGAGCGGGACCTCGCGGCCCGCTTCGGCGTCGCCCGTGCCACGCTCCGCCAGGCGCTCGAACAGCTCGAACTCGAAGGCCGGCTGCAGCGCCGCCGCGGCGTGGGCACCACCGTCGCACCGCCTCGCATGGGCGTGGCCGTGGGTTCGGAGGAGCACATCTGGCCGAGCGCGGCCGACGACGCCTGGCAGTCCACCGACTGTACGGTCGCGCTCCCGCCCGCCGCCGTGGCGGACCTCCTCGAGACCGAGCGGGACGAGAAGGTGCACACGGTGCGCCGCTCCCGGGTTACGCACGGGCAGCCCGTCGCGGCCGAGCTCCTCTACATCCCCGCCTCCTCGGTGCCCGACCTCTCCGCCATCGACGCGCCCTCGGGGACCGCCCGCGCGCGTGCGGTGATCCGCGAGCTGCAGCACCTCGAGCTCGAGGGCCAGGACCAGGCCGTCGAGCTGGGCTCGGTCAGCGCCGAGGACGCCAAGGAGCTCGACCGGCTGCCCGGCGCGCCCGTCCTCGTCGTCACCACCCGCTTCTACGCGGACGCACGCACCGCCGCCGTCTCCGTCGCCACCTACCGCGCCGACACGTGCCGCCTCACCTTCGGCGCCACCGGCGGAGTGGAGATTCACCACGACCCGGAGCGCCACGCCTCCTGACCACGTCGCCGGGCGACCGTGGCCGTTCCACGGTCCACCGGCCCTCCCGAGAGCCACACCCGCCGCGCCCCGGACACATCCGTCCGGGGCGCGCCGTCCTGTGCGGCCGGTCGTCACGGGGCGCGGCTCAGCGCCGTGCCGTCACCGTGCCCTCCACCGCGAACAACTGCTCCTCCACGTGGTCCAGCGCCAGCCGCAGTGCGCCGGTCGCCACCGCGGCCTCGCCCAGTTGGGACAGGGTCACCTTCGGGGGGCGCAGACAGTAGCGGGCCAGCTCGTGCCGCAGCGGAGCGAGAACGCCGTCCAGGCCCGCCGCCCAGCCGCCGATGACGACCAGTTCGGGGTCGAGTGCCAGGACGAGCGCCGCCACGTCGTGCACGAGCCGCTGGATGAAGCGGTCCACAGCCGCGCGGGCCCGCTGATCGCCCTCCCTGGCGAGCGCGAACACGTCCGCGACCTGTTGCTCGTCCAGCGGATGCAGCGGCTGGTCCGTGGTCGACAGCAGCGTCTCCGGACTCGCCTCGCGGCCCAGCAGGTGCAGCGCCCCGATCTCCCCGGCCGCACCGCCGAAGCCGCGGTGCAGCCGTCCGCCGATGAGCGCACCGGCGCCCGGACTCAGCCCGGCCAGCACGAACACGACGTCGTCGGACTCGGTGGCCGCGCCCTTCCAATGCTCCGCGACCGTCGCCGCGTTGGCGTCGTTCTCGACCAGCACCGGGCACTTGAAGGAGCGGCTGAGCCGATCGCCCAGCTTCAGACCGGTCCACTCGGGCAGCGCCGTGCCCAGCCGCACGGTCCCGTCCGCCTCCACGATTCCGGGACTGCCCACGCCGACCGCACGCAGCGAGTCGCGCGCCACGCCCGCCCGGCGAAGCAGCTCGGCCACCGTGCTTCGCAGGCGCTCCAGGCGCTCGTCCGCCGGCGCCGCCTCGGACACGTCCTTGGACAGGGTGCCGAGCTCTCGGCCGTCAAGACCGGCGAGGACCGCGGTCACGCGGTGTGCGCCCACGTCCAGGCCCAGCAGATGGCCCGCTTCCGCCCGGAACCGGAACCTCCGCGCGGGCCGTCCCTGTCGCCGGGCCGCGCCCTCTTCAGCCGCCTGTTCCACCACGAGCCCGGCCTCGATCAGCCCCTCGACGACGCCCTCCACGGTCGGCCGCGACAGCCCCGTCACCCGGGTGATCTCGGTGAGCGTCGCACAGTCCGTGGCGCGCAGCGCATGCAGCACCACCGCCGAGTTGATCCTTCTCAGCAGAGAGGGGTCCCCGCCGGTCAGCCGCCCCAACGTCCGTCCTCCCAGCTCGTGCGCGTGTTGGGCGGATCGTACTCGGCGCCGCGCACACCCGCGAGGGTCAGGCACCGAACGAGCGGATCGACCTTCGGGGCCCGGCCCGACGCCGCCGGGCAAGCGTGCCTCCGCCCCCGGCGCCTCAGCCCGGTACGACGAACCCGGACTCGTAGGCCGTGATCACCGCCTGCGTGCGGTCACGCGCCCCCAACTTCGCGGTGACGGCGGCGTGGACGGGTGCGGCGCTGCTCGCGGGTGCCTGGAGCCTGGAACGCCGGGTCGCCTGACCACTTCAGGCAGCTGACGTCGTGGGACGAAGGGCCCGGCGAGATGGCTGACCCTCCGCCAATTGTCAGTGATGACTGCTGTACTGGACGCATGACCATCGACCAGCACCTGGCCACGATCGACCTGCTGTGCGCGCGGGAGTTCCCCGCGCGGCGCGGTGAGTCGGACGTGGGATTCGGGGGACCGGGGTTCCACATCGCCGCGTTGGCGGCGAGTGCCGGCCTCGGTACGGGTGACGGCGCTGAGCGGGAGCGCTGGGCGGAGGATCTCGACGCCTGGAAGGAGGCCATCGCCCAGCGACTGGACGACCGATGGGGGGAGGGACTGCGCTGGTGGTCACTGACCGTCGGCGTGCGCAAGGCACGCGGCGAAGAGATACCGGAGCCCTGGGCGACGCTCGGCGACCTCGTGGACGAGATGTATCTGTGGCAGGTGGACGGCACCGGCCCATGGGTCGCGCTCGGCGTGGCCGAGCGTGACGGGGCGGACGAGATACGACTGCTGGCCGCGGTCACGGACCGGGACCCACCCTGACCCGCTAGCTCTGCGTGGCCTCGCGCAGCCGCCCGCACTCCTGCGCCATCGTCGCGGCCGTCCAGTGGGCGTTCAGACCACTCGGGTTGGGCAGGACCCATATCCGGCTGGACCCGATCGTGCGCTCCTGGGGGCCGACGACGGCCTTGCGGTCGCCGAAGGCGGCCCGGTACGCGGTCACCCCGACGACCGCAAGCCACCGGGGCCGCAGCCGCTCGACCTTCGCGTCGAGGATCCGCCCGCCCTCCCGGAACTCCTCGGCGCTCAGCTCGTCCGCCCGTGCGGTCGCCCGTGCCACCACATTGGTGATACCGAGCCCGTACGTCAGCAACTCGGCCTGCTCCGAGGGCTTGAACAGCCGCGGGGTGAAGCCCGACAGGTGCAGCACGGGCCAGAAGCGGTTGCCGGGGCGGGCGAAGTGATGGCCCGTCGCCGCTGTCATGAGACCCGGATTGATGCCGCAGAAAAGGACCTTGAGGCCGTCCGCGACCACGTCGGGTATCAGGCGGTCGCGGGCGGCCTCCAGCTCCGCCGGGGAGAACCGGGTCACAGAATTGCCCCTGGGGTGTAGCCGGCGGCCTCCGGGTGCTGCTTCACGATCTCCTCGACGCGGCCGACGACCGCGCCGACCTGGTCGGCCGCGGCGCCGGTGAAGGACAGCTTGTCCGCCATCAGCGCGTCCAGCCGCTCGCGGTCCAGCGGGATGCGCTCATCGGCGGCCAGTTTGTCCAGCAGCTCGTTGCGTTCGGCACCCTGCTCACGCATCGCGAGGGCGCAGGCGACGGCGTTCTCCTTGATGGCCTCGTGGGCGACCTCACGGCCGACGCCGGCGCGCACCGAGGCCATCAGCACCTTGGTGGTGGCGAGGAACGGCAGATAGCGGTCCAGCTCACGCGCGACGACCGCCGGGAAGGCGCCGAACTCGGCGAGCACCGTCAGGAACGTCTCGAGCAGCCCGTCCAGCGCGAAGAACGCGTCGGGCAGCGCGACCCGGCGTACCACCGAGCAGGAGACGTCGCCCTCGTTCCACTGGTCGCCCGCCAGCTCACCGGTCATCGAGGCGTAGCCGCGCAGGACGACCATCAGGCCGTTGACGCGTTCGCAGGAGCGGGTGTTCATCTTGTGCGGCATCGCGGAGGAGCCGACCTGACCCGGCTTGAAGCCCTCGGTCACCAGCTCGTGTCCGGCCATCAGCCGGATCGTCTTCGCCAGCGACGACGGAGCCGCCGCCAGCTGGACCAGCGCGGTGACGACCTCATAGTCGAGCGAGCGCGGGTAGACCTGGCCGACCGAGGTGAAGGCCTGTGAGAAGCCCAGGTGCCGGGCGATCCGGCGCTCCAGTTCGGCGAGCTTGGCAGCGTCGCCGCCGAGCAGGTCGAGCATGTCCTGCGCGGTGCCGACGGGACCCTTGATGCCGCGCAGCGGGTAGCGGCCGAGCAGCTCCTCGACCCTGCCGAAGGCGACCAGCAGCTCGTCGGCGGCGGTGGCGAAACGCTTGCCGAGGGTGGTGGCCTGCGCGGCGACGTTGTGGGAGCGACCGGCCATGACCAGCTCGCCGTACTCGCCCGCGAGCTTGCCGAGGCGGGCCAGCACGGCCACCGTGCGATCGCGCATCAGCTCCAGCGAGAGCCTGATCTGCAGCTGCTCGACGTTCTCCGTCAGATCACGGGAGGTCATGCCCTTGTGCACGTGCTCGTGCCCCGCCAGGGCGTTGAACTCCTCGATCCGCGCCTTCACGTCGTGCCGTGTGACCCTCTCGCGCTCGGCGATCGAGGCCAGGTCCACCTGGCCGAGGACGCGCTCGTAGTCGGCGATCGCCTCGTCGGGCACCTCGATCCCCAGGTCCTTCTGGGCGCGCAGCACGGCGAGCCAGAGCTGCCGCTCCAGCCTCACCTTGTGCTCGGGGGACCAGAGCGTGGCAAGTTCGGCGGAGGCGTAGCGTCCGGCGAGGACGTTCGGGATTCGGGGCTTTGCGGGCGCAGCAGTCACGTAGACGGATTCTACTGGCGATTCGTGCAGGCCAGCGCCATGCCCCGATTCGGTGGAAGCTACGAGACCCCGGTCACGGAAGGCGGCGCTTCAGCCCCGGGAGACGCGGCACAGGTGGTCCGGGAGCTACGACCGGCGCGCCCCACGCCCGGAGCCATCGGCGATCTCCGCCAGGATGTCGCCGTGGCACAGCTCGGGTGCGCACCAGCAGGCGAGCGTCCTGCCGCGCAGCGCGGGCACCAGGTCCCGCAGGTCCGGGCGGGCATGCAGGTACTCCCGGTACTTCTCCATCACCTCGGCCCGTGTGCCGTCGTGTTTCTTCTTCGGCGTGTCGACCTGGAACGGGTTGCGCAGTGGGTGCTCGGGGAGGTTCCAGCCGCCTCTGGTCATGCGGCGGCCGATGTAGACGAGGTCCTCGCGGCCGTGTTCCAGTCCGGGGCCGAGGTCCTGGAGGCGGCCCTTGAGGTTGATCACCTTCGTGGTCACGCGCGACTCCCTCCGGAGTGTTCCGTCCCTACGCGGCAGGCTCCTCGTACGGCAGCAGTTCCGGGCGCTTGGCCGGGCGGCCGTCGCCGGAGAAGCGGCCGGTGTGACACCCGCCCAGGTTCCCTGTACGTACGGTAGAGGGCGCGTACGGCAAGGGGGCGGCGCAATCCGAGCGCCAAGGAGTACCGCCCTCGATGGCCGTCAAGCTTCTCATAGACCTCTACCTGCGCAAGAGCAAGAACTTGCGGGAGGACGACCACCGCCGAGAGCAGTCCACCGACACGCAGGAGGCCTCCGGGCGTCGCTGGGCCGACCGCAACGGCTGCACCGCACTTACGCGCTCCCCAGATGGGCATGCCTGACCGAGATCCTGGGCGCCGTCGACCCAGCGACGGCCAGCGCCGCCAGATAGCCGTCCGGCACCGGCAGATCGCGCACCGACCAGGCGCCCCGGATCTGCCCGGACGGATCGCGGACGACGCCGGCGTCGGTGAACACCGTCAGGCCGAGGCCCTGGGCGAGGCGCGCGCCGGCGGCCTTGACCACGGCCTCCTTGCGGGTCCACAGCCGCAGGAAACGTTCGGCGCGTTCCGTGGGCCCGGCGGCCGCAGCCACGAAACGGGCGTCGGACGCGGGGAAGAAGCGCTCGGCGAACGGCTCGACCGGCAGACCCGGCCGCAGCCGATCCACATCGACCCCGACCTCGTCGTGCCGGGTCACCGCCACCAGACCGAGCTCACCGGAATGGGAAAGGTTGAACCGCAGATCGGAGCCGTCCGCGAGCCGTGGTTTGCCATGACGTCCCCGCTGTAGGCGCAGTTCCTCGGGAGGAACATCGAGACAGCCGGCCAGAATCAGCCGCAATGCTCCATGCGCGATGATGAAACGCCTGCGGTCGGCCTCGAAACGACAGCGGCCGCCGCGCTCGGCCTCACGCGCCGACAGAATCCGGGACAGCGTCGCCACCGTGGCCGGCGGCCCGTCCAGCGGCACCGTCCAGACGTCCACCCTGGGCTCGTCCATGTCAGAGCCGTCTGTCCCGGTCCCTCTCATATGCGCGCAGCCCGGCCCACGCGGCCGACGAACCTGACCGCGGCCGCGATCCCCACCACCCCGGCGACGTCGCAAGCCGCGATCGTCCGGTAGAGGGCGTCGGGGGCGTGGTACGCACGGGCCGGCAGCCCGCCGATCCTGCTGATCCCGGTCGAGTGGACGATGTTGAGGGCGTTGAGCAGTGGCCCGCCGCCGGGCTGCTCGATGGCGGAGAGCGCCACGAGCACCCTCCCGAGCGCCAGGTGGGTGAGCCCGACCACGGCCAGGTGGCGGGCGGGCTCGTCGGCGGTCCGCGAGTCGCCCGCCGCCAGCGGTCCGATGAGGCCCCGGCCCAGCCGGCTCGCCACCGCGAGGACGGCGTACGACGCCGCGGCGACCCGCGGGCCGGCGCGCATCGTCGCGGCCATCTCCAGGTGGCGCCCGGCGCCCCGCTGCTGGTTGATGACGATCACCACGCCGCCCGCCGCCATCGGCCCGGCCGGCCGCAGGACCGATCGCCGCGGCTCCCGTCGCGCCGCCCCCGGTCCCGCCGGCACGAGGACGGCGTCAATCACGGCGGAGACTTCCCTGGACCAGGCCGGTGAACAGGTTGAGCTTCTGGATGTTGCCGGTCCCCTCCATGAACTCCACACCACGGGCGTCCCGGGCGAGCTTGTCCAGCAGGGGATGGTCCAGTCGAGCGCCGGGGCCGAAGTAGCTGAGCGCTTCGAGCGTCGCCTCCTCGGCGAGGCGCGACGCGCGTGCCTTCGCCGCCGACGCCAGGGAGCCGGCCGCCGGCTCGTTGTCGTCCACGGCGATCGCCGACCGCCAGATGAGCTGCCGGAGCTCCGTCAAGCGGAGGCCGAGACGGTCGAGCCGGTGACGTTCGGCCGCGCTCAGGGTGCGCCGGTTGTCCAGGACGTACTCGTACGCGGCCCGCGCGATGCCCAGGCCGAACGCGGCGACGCCGGGGCGGAGGCGGTTCAGCCCCTGCACCGCGCTCCACATGCCCCGCTGGGTGGCCCGCAGATGCCTGCCGAGCACCTGGCCGACAGACACGCGCACGTCGTCGAGGGAGACTGCGGTGATGCGCAGGCCGCGCAGCCCGATGGTCTCCAGGGGCTCGGCGGTGAACCCGGCGGCCGAGGTCTCGGTGAGGACCGCGGTCACACCGAGCGGCCCTGGACGGGTGCGGGCGAAGACGATGCCCAGGTCGGCGCGGGCCGCGTTGCCGATGTAGCGCTTGGCCCCCCGGAGCACGAAGTGGTGGTCGCCGTCCGGGGTGAGTGTGGTGTTCATCGCCCCCGCGTCCGAGCCGCGGTCCGGCTCGGTCAGCGCGAAGAAGGTCCACGTGGGCTTCTCGATGATCCGGCTGTAGAACCACTTCTTCTGCTGCTCGTCGCCCAGGGCATCGATCAGCACGCCCGACATCATCGGCCCCGGCGACGCCAGCAGCATGCCGGCGTCGCCGACCGCCACCTCCTCGGCGAAGACGATCCGCTCCAGGGTCCCCATGCCGTAGAAGCGATGCCCGTCGATGACCACCGGGTCGGGATTGAACTCGGGCGGCACCCCCATCCTTGCCAGGTACGGCACGATCGCCACGTCCAGATGGCGGTGGATCGCGTCAGGGTCCTGGTCGAGTTCCAGGGCGAGGGGCTTGAGCTCCTGCGCCCACGCGCGGGCCTGGCGCTGGATCGCCAGTGTCCTGTCGTCCAGCTCGATCATCCCGCTCCTCCGTGCTCCCCGGCGCGGGCCGGGCCGAAGTAGACGTCGGCGATCAGCTCGGACACCCGGGCGACCTGGCCCGGCCCGTCCGCCAGGAAGCTCACGGCGCCGAGCAGCCGCAGCAGCATCCGGTCGGTCTCGGTGATCTGGGCGTTCAGGCCGGCCAGGACGCCGTCGTCGAGGTCGCCCGGCGCGGCGCCGGCCAGCATGGTCGCGATCTCCAACTGCTCGATCACCGCCTCCGCGACGCCGCCCTTGACCATCTGCTGGTGGAGCAGCTTCGCGTCGCCGACGGTACGGCCGCCGAGATGGGCGAGCACGGAGTCGAGCAGCCGCTCCGAGAGGCCGAAGCGCAGGCAGGTCACGCCCAGCGCCCATGCCGCCCAAGGAGTCTCGGACACGCTCGGGGGTTCGGCTCGGCTCCGCAACGCGATGATGTTGCCGTCCTCCACCCTCATGGCCGTCACGACCTCCCCGGCGTCGGCACCGGCGACACCGGCGAGCGCCACCACGTGCCCGCCCGGGCCGCGGGGCGGCGCGCCGTCGCAGACGGTCTCGCACAGCAGGGCCAGCGCCGGAACGAGGCCGTCGTGGCGGGCGGTCCGCCGGTACCGGATCCATTCGTCGGTAGCGGCCGTACGGCCGGTCATGTCCCCTCCTCAAGATCCAATGTGCTCATGCACAGGTAACGCAGCGTGCTCTCGTATTCGGCGACGACCAGGCGACGGGGCCCGTCTCCCGCGAACTCGGGGAGCACGTCGGCCAGAGCCGACCAAGGGCCGGTGCACGGAAGGCCTGGCGGCGCGGGACGCACGTCGAATCCTGGCCCGAACCCTTCGGCGTCGAGGCCCTGGCCGGTGATGAGCGTGATGGGCCGTCCGGCACCGCCGCCGTCCGGCTCGTTCAGCACCGCGTCGAGCGTCGCGCGGACCTCGTCCGGCGCGACGCCGGCGAGTTGCCGCGTCACCGGTTCGCCCGCGCGGCCTTCAGGACCGAAGAGCAGCGCCACCGCGCAGTCCTGCCGCGGCACGTCACGCGCCCCCGCGGTGTCGTACAGGAAGGTCCGCTGATCGAGCAGGACGACCAGGGCGTGCCGGAAGGCGTCGGCGGCGGCGTACTCCGAGACCAGACGCAGGGCCGTGAACCCGGCGGCGGTCCCCTGGTCCGAGAGGTTGAAGGCCAGCGGGTCGCCGGGCAGCACATCGGCCAGATAGCAGGACGGGGAGCGGCGCGGATCGGCGTCCGGGACTGTGTGGGCCACGAGCACCAGATCCTGGGGCTCCTCCAACGGGGGCAGGTCGGCGAGCAGTTCATGGGTCATCTCGATGAAGGTGTTGCGCTCGCCCCGCTCCAGAAGCTCCGGGCGGAACTCCACCGAGTACGGGCGCACGAGGTCGGCCTGCATCCGGCACAGGCTCGGCTCCACGGGATCGGGCAGGAAGGGCTTGCCACCGGAGAAGGTCCGGCTGACCAGCCGCGACAGACGCAGCGGCACCCGGCGGTCAGACGCCGGTGCGCCGACCGAGCCGGGAGACGTGGTGAGATACATCGGCGGTCAGACCCCGGCCTGCTCGTCGGCCTGCTCGTCGGCCTGTTCCTGGACGAATACGGCCAGCGCCCCCACGGTCTCGAGGTGGTGCTGCTCAAGAAGGTCGGTTTCGAACTCCATCCCGAGCTCCTCCTCGATCGTCATCAGCAGCTCGAGCACGGTTGTGGAGTCCAGTCCCAGCTCGTCGAACAACCGGCTGTTCTCACCGATGGTGGCAGCGTCGACCTGCATGGACTTGGCGAGCGAGTCGGCGATCGTGGCGACGGCCCGGCCGTACAGGTCGGCGGTGCCGGCGTCCGGTGTGGTGTGCTCCATCGTTCACCTCTCGTGTGTCGTGTTTTCCTGGGGGCAGTGGGGGTCAGTGGGAGACGTCGGCCGCGTCGTGCGCGGTCGGGTCGTAGAGTCGTTGCCGCAGCAGGAGGTCGTCGGGACTGTCCCGTTCCCGGATCAGATGGCACCGCCCCTCGTGAACCAGCACCTCGGCCGGGTAGCCATGGCTGAGAAACAGCCCCGGCGAGGCGGTCGGGCCGTAGGCCCCGGAACGGTGCACGCCGATCAGGTCGCCGGGCCGCACTGGCGGCAGCGGGACCTTCTTGCCGATCGTGTCGTTGGGGGTGCAGAGCGGCCCGGTGACGTTCCACTCGTCGGTCGGCGGCTCGTCGAGCCGGTTGAGCACCGTCATCGGGAAGTTGCGCTTGACGAACGAGCCGATGCCCACGGCCGCCATATGGTGGTGGGTGCCGCCGTCGGCGATCGCGAAACGCTCCCCCATCGAGGTCTTGGTGTAGCGGACGCCCATCACGTAGGTGCCGGCCTCGGCGGTGAGGTAGCGGCCCAGCTCCATGATCAACCTGGTGCCGGGGTGCCGGGCCGTGAAGTCCTCGATGACGGGGTTGAGCCCGTCGGTCAGCACCTTGACGTCCAGGTCGGTCTCGCCGTCGAAATAGGCGACGCCCAGACCGCCGCCCACGTCGACCATCCGCAACTCGAGGTTCAACGCGGCCGACAGCCGCTCGGCCAGATCGAGGATGCGGGTGGTGTTCTCGATGATGACGTTCTCATGGAGAATCCGGGTGCCCATGTACACCTGCACCCCCATCAGGTCGACGTCGGGGAACCGATTCACCAGGTCGGTCTGGGCGAACAACTCCTCCTCGTCGATGCCGAACTGGCGCGGCTTGCCGCCCATCGCCAGCCCGGAGCGCTTGACCGCGAAGCGCGGGTTGACGCGCAGTGCGACCGGCGCCCGCACGCCCCGGTCCCGGGCCAGCTCGTCCACCAGGGCCACCTCGGGAAGGGACTCGCAGACGACGGCGTAGATCCCGGTGTCCAGGCAGGCGGACAGCTCCTGCAGGCTCTTGCCCGGGCCGAGGAAGATCACCTGTTCCGGTGGCACGCCGGCCCGGCGTGCGGTCGTCAGTTCCACCAGTGACGAGACCTCGGCCCGCGCGCCGAACGAATGCAGCAGCGCGCAGATCGAGATGTTCGGGTTGGCCTTGAGCGAGTAGAAGATCTCCATGGCCGGGTGCAGCCGGTCGCGCAGCCCGTGGAACCGGTCCTGCAGTGTGGCCCCGTCATAGACGAAATATGGGGTGCCGTACCGCCGGGCCAGCTCGGACACCCGTAGGCCCTGCACCTGGAACTCACGTGTCATCCTCGTTCCCCTCGCCTGGTGCTCTCCGCGACGGCGGCCAGCCTGCGGCCGACCTCGTCGTCCAGTGCCGCCATCCGATCCGCCGAGTCGGCGACGACGACCCCGTGGAGACGCCCGTGGAAATCCGCCCCCGGGGCCTGCGCTCCGGGCGACGCGGCCGCGTTGACGGTGGCGTGGTTGTTGATCAGCAGCCCAGTGCCCCGGGCGGGGTCGAACAGCAGGTCCGCCATGGCGCGGCGGAGCGAACCGAACGGCAGCGGCGCGCCGAGCCGTACGGGGTACCTGCGAACCAGCGCCGTGCTCCCGGACCCGATGAATGCCTCCTGGATCGATGCCTGGTACGTGGACATGTTGAGGCGCGCGTTGATCTCGACGACCGGGTAGAGGGCACCGTCGGGATCGACCATCGCGTCGACGCCGACGACGCCGAAGTAGCCGTCGTCGGCCAGCCGCCCGCCCAGCAGTCGGGAGACCTCCGTCAGCTCGGCCGTCTGCCGCTCGGTGAGCCGCGCCGGGATCCGGTGGCCCAGGTGCACCCCGCCCTCGGTCAGGGCCTCCTTGACGAAGTCGAAGTGCACGCGGCCGTCTCGGCCGACGGTGAACTGGTAGTTGAGGTCGGCGCACTTGGCCACCCACTCCTCCACCACCAGGC
Organism: Streptomyces chiangmaiensis; assembly: GCF_036281785.1. Classification (NCBI taxonomy): domain Bacteria; kingdom Bacillati; phylum Actinomycetota; class Actinomycetes; order Kitasatosporales; family Streptomycetaceae; genus Streptomyces; species Streptomyces chiangmaiensis. The sequence goes on from NZ_JAYWVC010000078.1 coordinate 23,386, forward strand.
CGACCCGGTTGTCCTCGGCCCGCCGCGCCCGGCTGCACATCATGCGATGCAGCCGGTCCAGGCGGCGTTCGTCCGCGACCACCTCGATGCCCTTGCCCGAGACACCGAAGGCGTCCTTGAGGACGACCCGGCGGCCGTCGGCGAGCAGCGCGCGGGCTGCCTCGACCGCCGCGTCGAGCTCGGCCAGGCTCGCGCAGGTCCAGCCGCGGGTCTGCCGGATGCCCAGCTCGGTGGCGAGCCGCCGACTGTAGATCTTGCTGTTGACCGCCTTGCAGATCGCCGCCGAGGGGGCGGCCAGCGGGATCCCGGCCCGTTCGGCCAGCCGCTCCTCCAGCTCGCAGACTCCGTGCGCGGCGACGACGCCACCGCGAGCACCGAGCCTGCCCAGCTCACGCAGTACCGGCCGGTCCTCCAGCGCGTCCTGGGTGACGGTGCTGCCCGGGTCCTGGCGCTCCACCACGAGCATCCCCGGCAGGTCGAAACCGAGTTCCTCCAGATGGCTCAGGTAGTCGGCGTCGGGTTCGCCCTTCAGCACGACATGATCGCCTTTGCCCGCGAGCAGCAGTGCGAACTCGTCCATCCGGTTGACGATGACGTTGCCCGAGCCGAACGTCAGCCTCGGCAGCCCGGGCTCGCCGCGGGCCCACTGGTCCTCGACCTCGAAGTTGCCGAGGAACACCAGCTCCGCGTCGGAGGTCCCGGTCAGGGCAGCCTTCAGGCGATCGGTGAAATTCTCGATCATCTCGCCCATGCCCCTTTCAGTGCTCGAAGACCATCGCCGAGAAGGTCGAGCCGAGACCGACCGTGGCGAGCAGATAGCGGTCTCCCGGGTGCAGCAGACCGAGATCGAGGGCCGTCCGGTAGTTGATGAAGGGATCCGCGCAGAAGCAGTGTCCGGTGATCGGCACGTTGTCCAGGAAAATGCGCTCCAGCGGGAGTCCGAGACGTCTGGCGAGCCGTGCCCACGACAGCCGGTTGACGTTGTGCGGGAAGATCATGGCGAGGTCGCTCAGTTTCAGCCCCGCCTTCCCGACCGCCGCCAGCACGACCTCGGCCAGCGCCTCGGTGTAGATCCGCTGGTATTCGCCGGACAGCTCGTCGGTGAGCGACAGGCACTCGTAGAAACGGCCGTGGGTGCGGGCGGCGTAGCCCAGCATCCGGTCCCGGTCGTCGTGGGTCCCGACGAGCACCGCGGCCGCGGCCTCGCTGTTGGCGGCCGTACCCGGCACCGTCTGTGCGGCCAGGGTGAAGGTCTTCTCGCCGGTGAGGACCAACGCCAGCGCGTCCGGATCACCGTCGCTCGCCAGCAGCTTGCCGACCAGGTCCACCGCCAGCAGCCCTGAGGCGCAGGCGTGGTGGGTCACCGCGAACGCCGTGGCGTGCCCGAGCCCGAGTGCGTCACGCACCTCGTGTACGGGGTTGATCGGATAGGGGACGACCACCGGCATGGTCCGCGCCTGGACCACGTACCGCACCCGCTCCTCTCTGCCGCGCAGTGCGTCGAGCTTGCCTGCGGTGGCCAGCAGCAGATCGGTGAGAGTGCCGGGCTCGCGGCAGACCTCTGCCAGGCCGTAGTAGCGCCGGTACACCTTCATCTCCGCGGCGCTGAGACCCAGTTCGTCGCTCAGCTCGTCGATGGGTATTCGTTGCGACGGCAGGTAGGCCGCCACCTCCTCCAGCGACGTCATCGGATCTCCCCCGACGGGGACGCCTGGGCGAGCGTCTCCTCCAGGTGCCGCGCCAGGGCGTCGATCGTCGGGTGGTCCCAGGCCACGGTCGGCTCCAGGGCCAGCCCGAGGTGGTCCTCGATGTCGCCGCAGAAGACCAGCGCGTAGACCGAGTCGAGACCGTAGGTCGTCAGCGCGGCGGTGGTGTCGATGTCGGCGACGTCGAGTTGCACGTAGTGGGCGACCCGCGCGCGCAGCCAACTCCGCAGATCGGTGTCCGACCCGGCCGACGGGGCCGATTCGGGGCTGTTCATCCCATTCTCCTTGTCATCGATGGCGGCGGCGCTATCCGGGCAGGCGCCGGTTCGACAGGCCGAACCCGCGGCGGTCGCGGCGCCGGGAAAGGACCTCCGCCGACAGCCGTTCGGTGACGTGCCGGGGCCGCTGCCCGGAGTCGCGGCCCACCCGTTCGGCGATCCGGCCCAGCGCCGCGACGGCCCAGCGGGGATCGCTGAGGAAGGCGTCGTGCCGCTCCTGGTTGTGGAGCCAGATGTTCACGCAGGCGATCGCCGCGAGCACCGCGGCGTACCGCGCCGCCAGCCGCAGCGCCTCGGGCCGGGCGGCGACGGTGAGGTCCCCGGGCGGCAGTGCGGCGCATTCGCGTTGGAGGTCGGCCTGCTCGGCCGCGATGACGAGAACCAAGCGGCGCAGCTCGCCGTCCAGTTCGGAGGAGCCGAGGGCCGCCGAGAGCGAGGCGCTGAGGCTGTCACGCCCGCCCGAGCTGACCGACAGCCGTTCGAAGGGCAGCGGCGGCAGGTCCGCGCCGAGGTGGAACACCCCGGCGGGTGGCTGGGCGTCGTCCAGCCACCCCTTGCGGGCCAGCCGGGGGAGCTGCGGCAGCACCGTGCTGAGGCAGGCTACGCGGGCGGTGTGGCCGAAGCCCGCCGGCGCCAGGTCGCGCAGGTGCTTCTGGAATATCCCGTAGCCGCCGTCGCGGATGTAGAACTGAGCGCCCAGCACCCGCGACAGCGCGTACGTGGCGTCCATGAGGAGGGTGGCCACGAAGTACTTGGCGGCCGAGGCGTACAGGCTGGTCTCGCCGGGGAGCAGATGCACCGAGCGCGCGGTCACGGTGCCCAGGCAGTCGCAGATCAGCAGGTCGGTGAAGGCGTCGGCGAGGATCGAGCGGATGTGCGGCATCCCGGCCAGCGACCGGCCGTACAGGACGCGCTCGTCCGCGAACCGGGCGGCGACCTCCAGGCCGGTTTCCAGGATGCCCGCGGTCATCGCCGGCAGCGCGGTGCGGGTGACCTGGAAGGAGCGCAGCGCCGTCTCCATACCGAGCCCGGGCGCCCCCAGCACCGCGTCCGCCGGGATCGGGCAGTCCCGGAACTCCAGCCCGCCGAGCTGGACCCCGCGCATCCCCGCGCTGTGGAAGCGCGGCAGGTGGACCGGCGCGCCTGCGGGCAGGTCCGCCTTCTCCACGAACAGCTGCGAGTGGCTCCGGCTGCCCGGAGCGGCCGACGTGCGCGCGAAGATCACCATGGCCTCGGCGCGCCGGGCATTGGCGATCACTTCCTTGCGCCCGTTGAGCCGTAGCCGTCCGTCGTCGCCCGGCAGCGCCGAGAACTCGGCCCGCGCGAAGTCGTTTCCGTGCGCCAGCTCGTGGTAGCCGGAGACGGCTCGGCCACCCGCCAGCAGCACCTCGGCCATCCTCCGGCGCTGCCGCGCGTCGCCCGCGGCCCAGACGTTGACCGCGGGGACGAGGCTGCCGGCTCCGTATCCGAGGCCCAGGCAGGGGTCGTGCCGGAAGACCACCCGCATCACCTCGATGAGGTGGTCGAGCCGGGCCAGCCGCCCGCCCAGCTCGGGCGGGACGAATTCGGCGTTCAACCGGTAGCCGTCCAGCAGTTGTTCGCCCGCGGCGAGCATCTCGCCCGCCTCGTCGGCCGCCAGCACCGCGGCGTGGCCGGTCGGGTTGCCCGGATCCCAGGGGTCGCCGAACCGGCGTTCAAGGTCGGCGATGGCGGCGGCCGCAGGGCCGTTGATTGAAGCGCCCGCAGGGTCGTCGTCCGGCCGCGCGATGCCCGCGTGGGCGTCGCGCGACCCAGTCTTGTTGATCACGATATGACCACCGAGGTCGGAGGAGCGGCGGGACGACCGGCCGCACGAGCGTCGAAGAGCCGGTCGAAGACCTCGCCGCCGGTCGGCCGTCCCGGCGGGCGCACCGACCGCAGCACGTAGGTGAGGACCGCCTCCAGCCACAGCGGGTCCTCACCGGGCGTGTGGTTGTGCAGCCACACCCTCAGGGCGGCCGCACCCGCGAAGCACTGCTCGTAGCGGCGCGCCAACGCGAAGGCCTCCGGCTGCACGTCCTGGGACGCGGGCGGGCACAGCGCCAGCTCGCGGTGGAGCCGGTCGCAGCTGTGGGTGAGCTCTTCGGCGAGCTCGGCCACGCGTGCGGGCGCCTCTCCTGCGCACGCCCACGCACGCAGTTCACCGCTCGCGGTGTGCAGGCTCTGCGTGAAGCTGCACCCGCCGCGCGCCAGCAGGCTCAGCCGGTCGAGCCGGGCCGGGGGCGGCGGGGCCGACAAGTCGGCGGCACGGCCGACGGCCTCCTCGTCGGCGGTGCCCTCCTGATGCCCGCGGGCCAGCACCGGGAAGTGATTGATCAGGACCTGCTGGTTGACGAAGGTGCTTCCGTCGAAGATGCCGACCACCCGGTGGTCGCGTTCCAGCTTCTGGAACGCGCCGTGCTCGTGGACCTCGGTGAGGAACGCGCGGGCGCCCAGCAACTCGCCGCAGGCGGCGATCAGCTCGTCGACGCGGGTCGGGACGTACGACTTGGCCACCGCGGAGATGACGGTCATCTCCTCCGGCAGGGTGTGCACGCTGCGGGCCGCCAGCACGCTCACGATCTCGGCGGCGTAGAGCGCCGCGTACGCCTCTCCGAGTACGCAGCGTACGTGCGGCAGCTCGATCAGTCGACGGCCGTAGAGCTCGCGTCGCGCGGCGAACTCCTCGGCCAGCCGCACCGCCTGGTCGGCGGCGCCGAGCGACAGGGCCGTGCAGGCGGTCCGGGTGAGCTGCAACGCCTTGAGCACGATCTCCAGCCCGGCGCCCTGCTCGCCGATCAGCGCGTCTGCCGGGAACGGGCAGTCGTCCAGCGCGATCCCGCTGATGTCGGCGCCCCGGATGCCGTGCGTGGGCACCTTGGGCAGCGGCCGCCAGCGGTCCGCCGGGAGCCGCCGTTTGTCGGCCAGCAGCAGGCTGAAGCCGCGCGGCCCGCCCTCCGGCCGGGTGCGCACGAGAAGGCAGAGCAGCGTGCCGCGGGTGGCGTTGTTGATCATCCATTTCTCGCCGTGCACGCGGAAGCCGCCGGGCTCCGGCGTGGCGGTCATCTCGCCGGCGAGCAGGTCACTGCCGTGGCCGCGCTCGGTCAGGCCCCACGACACCGGCGCCCCGGCGATGATGTCGGCGCCGAGCTCGCGCGCCTGCTCCGGTCGGCCCGCCAGCCACATGCAGACGCCGCCGAGGAACGTCTTGCCGTGCCCGATCGCGACCGTCAGGTCGCGGCGCGCCACCGCTCGCAGCGCCGCGACGAGCTCGTCGTAGCGGGTCAGCGCCCCGCCGAACTCGGCCGGCACGTACAGGCGCGGCAGCCCCATCCGGTCGAGCTCCCGGCAGATGTCGGCGGGGAACCGCTCGTCGCGGTCCAGCTCGGCGCTGCGGGCGAAGGAGAGGGATGCTGCGGGGTCGGTGGGATCGCCGAGCGCCCGGTCGAAGCCGTCGAGGTCGACCCGGCCGGTGTCGATCAGCAGGTCGGTCACCTTCACGAGGCATCACCGCCCGCCGCGTCGCCCAGCCGGGCGCGCACGGCCGGCGACAGTTCCGCATGCAGGATCGGAAGCTCGCCGCCGAGAAACCGCCGGCGCAGCAGCCGACGCTGGATCTTGCCGCTGGTGGTCCGCGCCACCGCGCCGGGAGGCACGAGCACGACGTTCTGGGCGGGCACCCCGACATCCCGGGTGAGGCGGTCGCGGACACTCGCGGCGACGCGGGCCAGCTCGTCCGGCGCGCCCGGGTGGACCCGGCACTCGCGGACGACCACGACCTCCTCCTCGGGCACCGGGACCGAGAAGGCCGCCCCGACGCCGTGTTCCAGAGCCGGGTGGGCCTCCCGCGTCGCCGCCTCCAGGTCCTGCGGGTAGAGGTTGCGGCCGCGGACGATGATCAGCTCCTTACTGCGGCCCGTGATGTACAGCTCGCCCTCATGCAGGATCCCCAGATCCCCGGTGCGCAGGAAGCCGCTCTCCCCGTCGGGCGTGACGGCGTCGAAGACGCGCCGGGTCTCCGCGGGCCGTCCCCAGTAGCCCCGGGCGACGTTCGGGCCGCGCACCCAGATCTCGCCGACTCGGCCGTCCGGCAGCGTCCGACCGGCGTCGGCGTCGATGATCCGGACGTCGAGGTGCTCGGCGGGGCCGCTGCTGACGATGCGGTGCACGGGCGCGCCGGGGGTCGGGGGCAGCAGCTCGCCGCGCTCGAACGCGGCGGCGTCCACCTCGGTGATCACGGCGCGGCGGGCAGGCCGGTCGCCGGAGACGACCAGGGTCGTCTCGGCCATGCCGTAGCCGGGAAGCATCGCCTCGGGTCGCAGCCCGGCGGCGGCGAATCGCCGGGTGAATGCCTCGACGGTGGCGGCCTGGACTGGCTCGGCGCCGTTCACTGCGCACCGCCAGCGTGAGAGGTCCAGCCGGGCCAGCTCATCGCCGGTGATCCGCTGGAGGCACAGATCGTAGGCGAAATTCGGAGCGGGAGAGAAGTCGATGCCGTGCCGGTCGATCAGCGTCAACCACGTGTGCGGGCGCTTGAGGAAGGCCGTCGGCGGCATCAGCACGCTGCGACCGCCCAGGATGAGCGGCGTGAGCAGCAGCCCGATCAGCCCGAAGTCGTGGTACAGCGGCAGCCAGCCGCCCACCGGGCGGTCGGCACTCATGCCGGCGATCACCGCGAGGATCTCGGCGTTGGCCAGCAGGTTGGCATGGTCGACCATGACGCCCTTGGGGTCGTCGGTGGACCCTGAGGTGTATTGGAGGAAGGCCAGCGCGTGCGGGTCGGCCGGAGGCGGTCGCCACCGGCTCGCCGCGGGCAGCTCGTCTTCGGCGGAGTGGGGTGCGAGCACGGTCACGCCCCGGAGGTCCTGCTCCTTGGCCCAGGACGCGAGCGCTTCCAGGTCCGTGCCGTCGGCCAGGGCACCGGCCGCTCCCGCGTCCCGGGCGATCGCGGCGAGCCGGTCGGCCTGCCGCCGCTGACGGCCGTCGGGCGGCGGCGCGGGCACCGGGACCATACCCGCGTACATGCAACCCAGGAGGGACCGCGCGAACCCCGGCCCAGAGGGATGCAGTACCAGCAGGCGGTCGCCGACGGCGAACCGGTCCTGCAACAGCGCGGCGACCCGGCGGGCGGCCCAGTCGAGTTCCCCGTATGTCATGGTCTCGTCGGCCTCGGCGCGGAGCGGATCCACGCTGAAGATCAGGGCGGTCCTGTCACTGTGTTCGGCCGCCCTCGCACACATGAGTTCGACGAAGCTCTTGTACTCGTGCATGCAGTGTCAGCCTCCATGGGCGGAACGATCTCCATCGGCGAGACGGTTGGTAACTGAGCGTCACCCCGGAGCGATGCGGTCCGTAAGCCACCAGGTGCGCACCATGGTCTGCACCAACGCCCATCTGAACGGGCACGGACGTATCGACGCCCTCCACACTGAACTGCGAGAACGATCCTGGTGGCGGAGGGGGCGAACGGGGCGGGCCATGGCCCTACCCTAAAGGGCACTCCGGCGTCGCCGGACGAGTAATTACCAAGACTTGTGGGTGAGTTGAGGCTCAGGCCACTTCGGGTCGTTCGATGAGACGGCCGTTTTCGAAGCCGTGCGGCACGGCCTTCGCTCGCAGCCCGTCCAGCCGCGCCGCACCCCGGCTCGCGCCGTATTCCACACCGGTCGGCGAGATCATCTTGGTGTCGAGTACTGCGCTGGTTTCCATGGCTCTTGCCCTGGTTGCCGGTGTGTTCCTGGGCGACGGTGCGGCCCGACAGGGCGGCGGAGCATGGCTGACACCGCTGTGGGTCGTGCCGTTGGGTTCTCTTCGAGAGCCTGCCGATCGGCGCCCAGTTCCGGCCAGTCATCGCGGACACCAGCGGCGAGGACCTAGAACTGTTTTGAGCGGGCGCCGGGAGACCTGACACCCCACCGTCACCTCGCAGGTGCCGGCCCCCGACACGGTCACCCCGCACGCCCCAGCGAAATGCGCAGCAGAGTCGAGCGGGACGTCATCGTCGAACGCTGGCGGGCCATCACCGGGGCGCACCTCGTGGCCCTGGTCCGCTCCGGCGCCCGGTTCGAAAACGGCGTCTTGATCGAGCGGAAGGAGGTCACTGCGGCCTGATCAAGCATGCAATCGTCATCCGACAAGACTCGCCCGGTTCCCAACCGGCTTTACGTATTCCGATATAGGAATATGATGGCTCCCATGGCACGAGCAGCGACGACGTCGGACGCGTTCAACGCGATCGCCGAGCCGCAGCGCCGGGACATCCTGGCGCTGCTGCGGGCGGGTGAGCGGCCGGTGACCGACCTGGCCCAGGAGCTGGGGATGAGCCAGCCGCGGGCGTCCAAGCACCTGCGGGTGCTCCGGGAGGTGGGGCTGGTGCGGGTCCGCGGGGTGGGCAAGCAGCGCCTCTACGGCCTGGACGCCCGCGGGCTGCGGCCGGTCCACGAGTGGGTCGGCGGATTCGAGCGGTTCTGGAACGAGAGTTTCGACCGGCTGGACACCTACGTGCAGGACCTCAAGCAGACACGGCAGGAGGAATGACCGATGGCAGGGGCAAGGCAAGAAACGCGGGCGGAGCCGGCGACGGCCGACCGGGAGATCGTGATCTCCCGAGTCATCGACGCCCCGCGGGAGCTGGTGTTCGAGGCGTTCACCGAGGTCCGGCACCTGTCGCGGTGGTGGGGTCCGGAGGGGTTCACCACCACCACGCGGTCCTTCGAGTTCCGCGAGGGCGGGGAGTGGGACTTCGTGCTGCACGGGCCGGACGGGACCGACTACTCCGAGTGGATCCGCTGGCTGCGGATCGCCCCGCCGGAGCGGATCGCGCTGCTGCACGGTGAGTCCCGCGACGACCCGAACGCCTTCGAGTCGGTCCTGACCTTCGCGCCGGACGGCGCGGCGACCCGGATCGTGATGCGCACGGTGTTCCCCACCAGGGAACTGCGCGACGAGGCGGTCGAGAGGTACCACGCGATCGAGGGCGGCCAGCAGACCCTGAGCAGCCTGGCGGCCTACGTCACCGACCTCGTGCGGAAGGGGGCGGAGGGCTGATGGCCGGGAAGGTGTTCTTCAGCGTGACGATGTCGCTGGACGGCTTCATCGCGCCCGAGTCCCTCGGGGACTTGATGGGGCAGCAGTGGATGGAACTGCAGCAGTGGATCTTCCCGCAGCGGTTCTTCCGGGAGAACCTGAAGCTGGGCGAGGGCGGCGAGGAGGGGCGCGACAACGACATCGTGCGGGAGACGTTCGAGCGCACCGGCGCGAGCGTCATGGGCAAGCGCATGTTCGACGCCGGCGAGCAGATGTGGCCGGAGGAGGCGCCCTTCCACACCCCGGTCTTCGTCGTGACGCACACCAAGCGTGACCCCTGGGAGCGGCCGGGCGGGACCACGTTCCACTTCGTCAACGACGGCATCGAGACCGCCCTCGACCAGGCCCGCGAGGCCGCCGGCGACCGCGACGTCCGCATCGCGGGCGGCGGCGCGACGATCCTGGAGCACCTGAACGCCGGCCTGATCGACGAGTTCTCGATCGCGCTGTCGCCCGTGCTGTTCGGCTCCGGAATCCGCCTGTTCGATGGCGTGGACGCATCCAGGGTCGCGCTGGAGCCGGTCCGTTCGGAGCCGTCGTCGCGGGTGACGCACCTGACCTACGCCGTGCACCCACGGTAGCCGCGCCACCACTCCAACCTAGTGCTGTGGCCGGAAAGGTTTGCCGGAAAGCTCGCGGCGAGGTGCCGTGCCGGGCG
>NZ_JAYWVC010000079.1:0-33074 GCF_036281785.1 Streptomyces chiangmaiensis
TGCCGGGCGTCGCGAGCCGGTGGACCTTTCCGGTCGCCGCACTAGCCCGACCAGAAATGATGAATTTCGAACAGAGGCAAGCCATGTCCAGCTCTCCAGCCCCGACCTTTTTGGACCGTGTCGCAATCGTCACAGGGGCGGGATCGGGTATCGGCCGTGCAACGGCGGTCGCCTTCGCCGAGTCGGGGGCACGCGTTCTCGGCGTGGGGCGCCGGAAAGAAGCTCTGGAAGAGACGGCTCGTGCCCACTCGAGCATCGCGATCCTGCCGCTCGACATTTGCGCTGAGGGCGCCGCGGAAAGCGTCGTTGCCGCCGCCGTGGAGCGCTGGGAGCGACTCGACGTGCTCGTGAACAACGCCGGCAGCACTGCCGTGATGCCTCTGTCGGAGACGGACCGATCACGACCTGTTCGATCTCAACGTGACGGCCCCGAGCATGCTTGCCCATGCGGCCCTCCCCACCTGCGCGCCACCTCGGGTTCCATCGTGAATGTGTCGAGCACCTACGGTCACCGCCCCCTGGCCGGCGGAGCCCACTACGCCGCCACCAAGAGCGCCCTGGAGCAACTGACACGGAGTTGGGCCCTCGAACTCGCGTCGGAAGGGGTACGCGTGAACGCGATCGCCCCCGGCCCCACCGAAACAGACGTTCTGGCCGCTGCAGGCCTCCCCCAGGACACCATCGATGAAATGCGTGCAGCTGAGCGCGACCGCATCCCGATGGGCCGTCTCGGTGACCCGAAGGACGTCGCGAACTGGATCCTGCGCCTGGCCGACCCCCTGAGCACACATGTCACCGGACAGGTGGTCACGATCGACGGAGGACTCGAACTCGTCTGATCCCGCTGTGCGGCTACCGTGCCGCTCCTGCGCTCACCGATTGCAACTCGGGTTGTTAGCGGAAAGCGGACGGAGTACCGGCCCTTCGACAGGAACCACGAATTTCTGCCCTCGGTCACCCGCGGCACTCCCCCACATGAGCCGGCCAGGTGATCGCCACAGGTGACATCAGCCCCCGCACTTCGCACACGTCATCAAGAAAAATTCTTCGGGTTCCTGCGGGCACGTTGGCACAAATGGAGCCATGGGCCTGTCTTTGATGGTGAAGACACAATTGACCGACCCGCGGCAGGAATGCACGCCTCACGTGAGAACATCCGAAAGGATTCCATTATGAAGGTCGTAGTGATCGGTGGCACCGGGCTCATCGGTTCGAAACTGATCGGCAAGCTCAACGAGCACGGACACGAGGCGGTCGCGGCCGCGCCCAGCACAGGCGTCAACGCCCTCACAGGCGAAGGCCTGACCGAGGCCCTGAAGGGTGTGTCGGTCGTGGTCGACGTATCCAACTCCCCCTCGTTCGAGGACGAGGCCGTCATGACCTTCTTCCGCACCTCCACCGCCAACCTCCTCAAGGCGGAGGCGGGGACCGGCGTCAGGCACCACGTGGCGCTGTCCGTGGTCGGCACCGATCGGCTCCAGGAGAGCGGATATTTCCGCGCCAAGCAGGCCCAGGAAGAGCTCATCAAGGCGTCCGGGATCCCGTACTCCATCGTCCATGCCACGCAGTTCTTCGAGTTCATGAAGGGGATCGCGGACGAGGCGACCGAGGGCGACACCGTGCGTCTGGCCCCCGTCAAGTTCCAGCCCGTCTACTCCGACGACGTGGCCGCGGCCGTCGGCCGCACCGCGGTCGATGCCCCGGTCAACGGCGTGGTGGAAGTCGCGGGCCCCGACGCTTTCCAGCTCGACGAGTTCATCCGTAACGCACTTGCCGCCAAGAACGACCCCCGCACGGTCGTCACGGACCCGCATGCCCGGTACTTCGGTGCCGAGTTGCAGGAGACCACACTGCTGCCGGGGCCTGACGCCCACATCGCCGAAACCCGATTCGCCGACTGGGCAGCGCAGCAGAAATGATCTCCGCAGGTGGCCCCTGCGCACCGTTAGGGGCCACCGTCGCGCTGCGGCGGCGCTTCACTCCGCCGCATGCACAGATGCCGCATGGTCCAACTCGCCATGATCACCACGTTGAGCAGGTGATCTGACGTCATCGAGGAGGGCACACGATGACCCGAGCGCCCGAGAACCGATTCGCTGTCACGGCCACCGTCGTGTCGCTGGCCGCCGAAGCGGCCGAACTGGAGACCCGTGTCAACGACCTTCGTCACAAGCTGGCAGACCTCGATGAGCGTATGAGAGCGATATCCGACGCGCTGCACGTGACGCCCCGTTCGACCGACCTCCCCGACGAAGCCCTCGGGGAAGAAGACAGTCCCCCGCCTGATCGGGCCACGAAAGTGGAAACAGCGGGGTGAGCGGGCCCGATCACGGGACGACCTGCGGTGTGGTGGAGCAGTAGCCCCACAATGCGCCGCACACCCGCCTTGCCTCCCGACCACCCCGGTATCGTTCCGCGGGTCGGAGGGGGGTGCGGTGTTCGTCGAGGTCGTCTTCACCGGTCTGCCCATCGATCGTGACGAAGTCGAGGAAGCGTTCGAAGCCGCGCTCGGCCCCGACGGCGAGATCACTGGCGCGGGTACCGGCGTGGGACGCTGCCATCTCGACCTGAAGATCGTGGCCGGTACAGAGTCTGGCCGGGCATTGGATCGGCTCCGTGCGGCGCTGGCCGAACTCGGCGTCGCGGCGCTCGCTACGTTCAACGTCAGCGACTGATCGCCGCCGGTTCGGGCGCGCACGGAAGCCATGTCGGCCGCACAGAGTTCGGGCGGCATGAAGGGCGAGGCAGGGGAGGCGGTCGCAGGCGTCGAGAGCGTCACCAGTAGCAGCGGAGGGACCGACTCTGTGGGAAACTGCGGGGCACCATCTGCCGTTTCCGGGCGCCGGCAACACCCGCGGCGCCCGCATGCGGATCACGCACGACTTGATGGCCTCCCAGAGCTGGTTCTGATGAGAGAGACGACGAGGAGTCACGTGAGGCGTCCCCTGTTCCCGACCACGGTGCGACTGGCCGGAATCGCTCTGCTGGCGCTCACCGGTTGTGACGGTACACGCGCCACGTCCCACACCGCCCCTGCCTCCGTCTCTTCCGCTCCCGCCACCGAGTCGTCGGCGCCCTCCACCCCCACGGCGTCCTCCGAGTCCGAGAAGCCCGCGCACGGATACGACCCTCAGGCGAACGCCACGGCGGACATCACGGCCGCCCTCGAGGCGGCGAAGAAGGACGGCCGTCCCGTGCTCGTCGACTTCGGCGCCGACTGGTGTCTGGACTGCCGTGTACTGGGCGCGCGTTTCGCGGAGCCCGGGCCGTCCGCGATGCTCGCGAAGTACCACGTGGTGACCGTCGATGTCGGCGAGTTCGACCGCAATCTGGATGTGGCCGAGCGCTATGTGAATCTGCAGACGAGCGGTATACCGGCACTGGTCGTCCTCGACCCTGCCTCCGGCCGGATCAAAGTGGCGACGAACCGGGGCGAATTCGCCCAAGCACGCTCCATGTCGGCCGCCCAGGTCGAGGAGTTCTTGAAGCGATGGGTATAGCCACCCGGCTCCGAGTCAGCAGAGCGAGGTCGAGCATGGCGCTCACGCCGGCGGCCGCTGCTCTGCTGTTCACCGGCTGTGCAGGTGCGCAGGAGAGCGGTCCCTCGGCGGTGGCCGCCCCGTTCTCGGACGGCGGCGTGGCTGTTTCGGTCCGGGTGGAGTCCCGCGACGACGGCTTGCGGGTCCTCGCCGACCTGCGACCCGAGCGGGACGGCTTCCACGTGTACAGCCTCACCCTTCCCGACGGCGGCATCGACGGCATCGGCATCCCGACCCGCATCCGTACCGACGGCGCCCTGCAGCCGACGGGTGCGGCGACCACCGCCGCCCGGGAGCGCGTGGTCCGCCCCGAGGGCCTCGACGTCCGACTGCCGGTCTATCAGGAAGGCCGGGTCACACTGGAACTCCCCGTGCGGCGGGTCGAGGGCAGCGATCGCGCGAGGGTGTTCCTCACCTACGGCGCGTGCAGCGAGAGCGAGGGGTGTCTGGCGCCCGTACGCGACCATGCCGTCACCTTGATGCTTCGGCCTGCGGGCAACTGAGCCTTGAAGCGTGATGTCGGGCCACTCGCTGCACCGGCGTTTGCTTGGACCAGGTGGAGTTGGACGTATTCCGCCGGCCCTCAACGCGAGGGCCGGGTGCCGGAGTTCACCACCGAGGGGATTGATCCGCGAGCTGAAGTTCGCCTCGGCCGAAGGAGAAGTTCTCGTTCGGGACCGGAATCAGCGCGATGAATATGTCGTCGGGCGAAACGCCGAGCGCCTCCACCACCAGCTTGTTGATGGCTGCCGACACCGCCCGCTTGTCCTCAAGGGGACGGTGAGCTCCGAGGAGAAGCGCGATGATCATGGCATCGCTGCTGCGCTCCATGCCCATGAAGGTCGGGTCCAGGGACAGTTCGCCGTCTCCGTGCTCACTGATCATGATGAAGCGGTCGCCCTCGGGAATGCCGAGTCCCTGGACCAGTGACTGGTTGAGCGCATCGGCGAGTGCGCGCTTCTGTTCCGTCGAGAAGCGGTTGGCCGGGATGTGGGCGTTGAAGACGGGCATGAGATGCTCCTTCGGGGAGTGGGTTTGTACTGTTCGGGATTGATTGCCTGTGGGCGCTGAAGCGTTGCCGTCGCTCCGGCTCACCGTGCAGGGGCCGGGCCTCCGCGATCCGCGGTGAAGGGCCCCTGCCATGGCCGGCGTCGGCGATCGCGTCATGCCCTGGTGGATCCGGAAGGCGACCAGCCGGCGGTGTCCACCGGTGACCAATCGTCCGGACGCTGGTCGAGGCGCTTCATGCGTCCGTCGACACGTGAGCGCAGCACTTCCTCCGTCAGGGGTGTGACGAACGCGTTGTCGGCCAGGGTGTACTCCGCGGCGAGGCGCCCGACAGTCGGGATGGCGCCGGTGTCGATCCGCCCGGTTTCGGTGTACAGGTCGTCCCTGATGTGGAAGCGCACGACCTTGCCCCAGACGACGTGGTCCTGCGCGTCACCGACCGGGATGATCCGGTCGAGCGTGCATTCCAGAGCGATCGGGGCGTCCTTCACACGCGGCACGTTCACCGCTTCGCAGCTCGCTTTGGCCAGGCCCACCTCGGTGAACTCGTCCTGGTCGCTGTCGAATTCGACGGCGCTGCGATGCATGTCATGGGCGTGGGGAAGCGTGACCAGGTTGGTGACGAACTCACCGGTGTCCCGAATGTTGACGAGGGTGTCCTTGAGGGTCTTCCCGTCCGACCGGGGCTGTATGGTCAGCGACACCATCGGCGGCTTTCGGCTCACCACGGTGAAGAACGAGATCGGCGCCAGATTGGCGATTCCGGACGGCGACAGAGTGCTCACCCAGCCGATCGCACGCGGCGTGATCGACCCGATGAGGAGCTTGTACGCCGACCTCACATCCAATTCGTCGGAATTGATGATCACATTGGCGCCCTCTCGATCATGCGCGGTGGTGTTCCGCCGCAGGTGGTATGACATGTGAACTCGGCTCGGGACAGCTGGTGCCACACATGGCCGGCCCGTCGATCGGCCCGTCCCTGCCGGTCCTCCTGGAAACGGATGGCGTTCATCGGCCGCTCGTCTTCCCGACCCCGCTCAGGAAGTGCTCCGCGATCAGCGCGACGGTGCGGGCCGGGGTCTTTCTGGGAGGCAGGTGGGCAGCGCCCGCTTGGGCGAGGGTGCGCACATCGCACTCATAGGCCTCATGGCCGGCGAGCCACGAGTGCGCCCGCATGACCTTCGTCGCCCCGTTGTGTCCCACAGTCATGCGAAATTCTTTCGGTTTGGTCGAGAGCAGGGGTTTTCACCGAATCCGGCTGGTCGATCGGGAAGGATTTCCCCAGTGGACAGCGCGGCGCGCTCCGCTCTGTGCGTCGTTTCAGGACTCAGCAGGCCGCCGAGGGAAATATCTTGAGGCCGTCGATCACGTCACGCCCCTTGGCGGTGTCCGCATACAGTCGCGCCGCCACGATCAGCCCGTCGACCACCTTGAACAACAGGCAGTGTTCGTTCTCCATGGTGCGACCGTTCTTCGCCTTCGCCCTTGCCCTGACGGGGACCACCACGTGCGTTCCGGCATCGAGCACCGTGTGCGCGTCATAGTCGAAGTACTCGTAGTAATGATCGAAAAGGTCCTGGTAGAAAGCGAGAAATCCCTCTCGGCCATGGAATGTCCCGCCATACGGCAGGGAGGTGGGGAAGAGGAAAGTCACGTCGGGCGACATCAGGGCCACCAGATCGGATGAATCGTTCTTCTCGAATCCGGAATAAGCTCGCCGGCAAGCATTTACGATGGCCTCGTTGCGCGACATGCTTCCTCCTTGTTCTCACCTGAAGTGGTGTGCAGAAATTGTTTTGGCCTGCACCGCCCTCACGCCCGAAATGACCGGACGGCGCGGCACCGTATCGGCTGTCGTGTGATGTCCGTATGGCCGACCGCTGAGCCGATCAAGCCTCCGCCCATCGACGGATGGGTCCTCGAGTGGGGGCCTCGACATCTGAGTGTCCAACTGGAACCCAGGAAGAGTCAAGGCTGAGTTCCAATTGGCAACTCTGGGATATCCTGGTGTCTATGGAGTGGCGAGAACTTGATCTGGGCAACTGCAGCGTCGCGGCAACATTGAACCTGGTCGGCGAGCGGTGGACTCTGCTCATCCTGCGCGAGGTCTTCGCCGGACTTCACCGATTCGACGAGATCGCCGACCACCTCGGTATCTCCCGGCGAGTCCTGAGTGAACGCCTGCGCCAACTGGTCGAGGCCGACCTGCTGGAACGCCGGAGCTATCAGGAAGCCGGTCAGCGCTCGCGCCCGGAGTACCACCTGACACCGCGCGCGCACGATGTGCAGTGGGTGCTGGCCGCGCTCCTCCAGTACGGCGACACCCATCTCGGGGACCCAGCAGGCGCGCCCGTGCTACTGCACCACTCCGGCTGTGGCGGCCATGTCCGCGTTGAGCTGCGCTGTTCCTGCGGCCATGAGGTTGCCGGCTCCGAAGTGAAACCGGACCTGGGCCCGGGCGCCGTCACGCTGTCTTCTTGAGGCGCGGGTCCTTGTGAGGTGCGGGCCCTTCGGACGCCCTCCCCCACACGGCACCACCCGGCAGGATTGGCCGCCGCACGCACGGTGAAGGCCCGTCGCGGGCGCCGAGTCAGCTCTGGCGCCGACGAGGCGTCTCGATGGGTACGGCGCTCTCGATGGGGTCCGCCGCCCGCGACTGGACGACGAGGATGTCGTCGGGGGTCATTTCCCTGCCGTCCTCGGCGATGAGTGTCATCGGCCGGGGCGGTTGTCCGGTGCGGGCGTCGATGACGCGGTTCATCGGCTCGTCGTCGTCGAAGAGATGCTTCTGCCCCCACTGCCGCAGTGCCGCGAGGACGGTGTGGAAATCCCGCCCCTTCTCGGTCAGCACGTACTCGTGGGAGTTGCCGAGCTCCGAGTCGCGGATCTCGAAGATCCCCACGGCCACGAGCTTCTGCAGCCGTGCCGACAGGACGTTGGTGGCCAGGCCGATGTGCTTGCTGAAATCCGTGAACCGCGTGACGCCGTGCAGGGCATCACGGAGGATCTGGAGTGTCCAGGTGTCGCCGACCTCGGACAGGGAGCGGTCGATCGGACAGGCGGAATTGACCAGTTCTCCACGCTTCATCGGTGCCCCCAATCTCGGTTTCCTTGCAATTGTAGAGCAAGATGTGGCGTCCGGACGACGAAGTGTCCGGACGCTCCCCCCGGGGTGCCCTGCCGATGCCCCCTCGGCAGGGCACCCCGTCGTTTCGCACGGCCTACAGGTGCGCACGGAAGAACCGAACGGCGGCATTCGTGCTCACCTCGAAGCCGTCGAGGTACGGATCGAAATGGCCGCCCGGTATGAGGACCAGCTCCTTCGGCTCGAGCGCACGCTCATAGGCGCGCAGGGCCAGGTCGGTCGGGGCGACCGCGTCGTGGGTGGCAACCAGCATCATGAGCGGCGTCGGGGAGATCTGGTCGATCCAGGTGCCGGGGTCATAGGACCGGGAGCGGCGGTTGGACTGCACGGTGACGCGGTTCTCCCAGAGCCCCTCGGGCGCATCGTGCTGCAGATAGAACGCGATCGCGTCGTCGGCACGGTAGGACGCGGGCGCTGCCGGGTCGGCGTTCACAAACGCCTGCATGGCCGGCGCCTCCCCTTGGGCCTGTGCGAGCTCGTCTGCTGCGAAGGACTCCTCCAGTGCGCGGACCAGGTGCGGGGGAACGCGCCGTCGGCCGCTCTCGGAGCCGCTGATGGTGGGCACCTGTGAGTAGACGGCCTTGATCCGCCGGTCCGTCGCGCCGAGCACGAGGGCGTGTCCGCCCGCATAGCTCGTGCCCCAGATGCCGATGCGGTCGGCGTCGACCACGTCGAGGGTCTGCAGGTGGGAGATGACCCGCCGCCAGTCCTCGAGCTGCCGATAGGGGTCGATGTCGTGGCGGGGCTCGCCGGTGCTGTGGCCGAAGCCGCGGTGGTCGTGGAGCGACACCGCGAATCCCGACTCCGCGAGCTTGCGCGCGATCGGCTTGATCCCGTGGTACCTGGTGCCCCCGAACCCGTGGGCCATCGTGATGGTCGCGTGAGGGCCGGTGCCGTCCGGCACGAACAGCCATGCGCTGAGCACGGTGCCGTCGGGTAGCTGGATGCGCTCTTCTGTGCGTTCGACCATGTGGATTCTCCTTACGCAATTACTGCACTGCGGTAGTGACCACCGAGAAAGTCTCTGAAGACTTGCAAATTGCAAGTAACGCTGCCAAGGTAAACAGCATAACTTGCAAATCGCAAGTGGAGCGAAGGAGCGAACCCATGTCCTGGGACTACTCGACGATCCGAACCGAACTGCGCAACGGGGTCCTGTGGGCCACGATCGACAACCCCCCGATCAATCTCATCGACGAGCGGTTCCTTGCGGACCTGATCGCGTTGCTCGACGAGACCGAGGCCGACGACAGCGCCCGAGTCGTCGTCTTCCGCAGTGCGGATCCGGACTTTTTCATCCCGCACGTGGACGTACAGCGGATCGCTCAGTACACGGCGACGGCGGCGACGTCCGGCGGACCGGACGACATCAGCCTCGGCGCGCTGTACCGGCGGCTCAGCGAGGCGCGCCCCGTCACGATCGCGGCCCTCGAAAGCCGGGCGCGCGGTGCCGGCGCGGAATTCCTCTACGCGTGCGACATGCGCTTCGCCTCCCTCGAGCGTGCGGTGATCGGCCAGCCCGAGGTGGGCGTGGGCACCTTCCCCGGCGCCGGCGCGGTCCAGCAGCTCGTGCGGCTCGCCGGACGCGGCCAGGCGATGCAGATGATCCTGGGCGCCGAGGATCTGGACGCCTCTGAGGCCGAACGTATCGGCGTGGTCAACAAGGCTCTGCCAGACGACGAGTTGATCCCGTACGTCGAGCGTCTCGCCAAGCGCATCGCCCGTTTCCCGGAGGCCGCCGTGCGGCTCGCCAAGCGGCGGATCAATGCGGTCGGCCTCCCGGCCAAGGAGGACGTCCACGTCGATGCCGGCTTCTTCCAGATACTGGCGCGCGACGAATCGGCGTCCGCCAGACTCGGCGCCCTCATACAGCGCGGGATGCAGGAGCGCTCCCGCACCGAGCTCGAGTTCGGCACGGCAATCGGGGAACTCTGAGCGCGATGGATCTCCGGCCATCCGTCCTCGCGGTCGGGGCGGACGGCGGCATCGGGCCCGCGAACTGCACTTCGCTCGTGAGCTCGGCCGCCGGCATGGCAGGAGTCCCGAACAACGCCGCCTACGCGGCTGCGAAGGCAGCGCAGATCTCCCTGATCCGCAGCGCAGCCGCGGAATTCGCCTTCTCGGACGTCCGGGTCAATGGCGTCGCACCCGGCGTGATCGCCAATCCGCGCATGCAGCGGTTCCTCGCCGAAGGCAACGGGCTTGACCGGGCTCGGGACATCGTCCCCATGGGCAGACTCGTGGAACCGGCCGAGGTGGCCGACGCCCTCCTGTTCCTGAGCAGCTCCTCGGCATCGATCATCACCGGACAGATCATCGTCCTCGACGGTGGCGTGCAGTGCACCTGGCCCTACCCAAAGGTCTGAGCCCGGCCCAACGCCGAGCGGTGGACGAACAGTCCAGAGAAGGCAGCCGGCCCCGGGTACTTCAACTCCTCGAACGACGATGTCCACGCGTTGCAGGAGACTCCTGTGCGTCGAGGGTGCAAGGTGTCGAGGCATCTGTTGAGGTGAACGGCCGACCACCGGATGCGCACCGGCCAGGGCGGCCGTCGTAGTGGTGCCGGCCTCGCAGCTGCTGCTGCTGGACGAGCCCACGAACAACTTGGACCTGGTCAGCGCGGGCCAGCTGGAGAGCGCACTGGGCGCCTACCAAGGCGCGTTCATGGTGGTCAGCCACGACGAGCCGTTCCTCGCCCGGATCGGCGTCAAGCGGTGGCTTCGACTGGCCGACGACAAGCTGACAAAGACCGGGGCACCGCAGGTGTGAGGGGAGGGGAAGCGTGGCCACGGCCGGGCCGGTGGCCGCGCGCAGCAAGGCCGCCGATCGGTCTGAGGGACCGGTCGGCGGCCACTACGCCGGGGCACTCGCACCATCCGGTGGCGCACTGCGGTGCCCTCCCCCGTGAGCCACGCACTCCCCCACCGCGGCCCGCTCGGCCGAGCGGAGTCGGGTCAGGCGAGCGTGACAGTGGCAGAGGCGGTCTGGTCGCCCGAGGTCACCGTGAGGGTGACCGACCCGGAACGCAGCGCGGTGAGTCTGCCCGACGCCAGGTCGAGCACGGCCAGCGTCTTCGGGCTCCGCTTGGCCGCCTTCAGCTCGGACGCCGATGTCGTGACCACGAGTCCGGGGCCGCCACCCCAGCTGACGGTTGCGGGATAGCGCAACGGGAACCTGAGGCCGAACTCGCTGGTGATACCCGTCGCGGTGACCGTCGCCGAGTGGCCCACCGCAACCTGATCCGGCACCGACAGTTCGATCGTGTCGATCAGTGGCCGGCACTCGGCCTGCAGCCAGTCACGGGTCTCCGGGCTGGGCTGTCCCGCCTTGATCCGGGCGGGCCGCCGGTCGACACCGACGTGCATCCAGCCGAAGAAGCCGCCCTGGTCGGGCGAGCTGTACGGGGTCTTGCCCACGGCCGGGGTGGTGACCTCGAGCACACCGTCGGCGCGGGTGACCGCTGCGGTGTGCGCGTGACCGGTGAAGAGCGCCACGGGTTTGCCGGAGGTCTCCCGGAAGTCTGCCAGCCAGCGCTTGAGCAGGTCGGCCTCGAGCTGGTCGGACAGCTGTGAGGCGCCGGCCCCGGACGGGTCGTGCAGCGGATGGTGGAAGGAGACCAGGACGCCGGTGACCGAGGGGTCCCTCGCCGCCTTCGCCAACTCGGAGTGCAGCAACGGAACCTGGTCCCAGTCCGACGTACGCATGTCGCCCGTGTGAGAGTCCAGCAGGATGAAACGGGTGCCCTTGTGGTCGAAGACCTCCTTGTTGGGCCGGCCGGTCGCGGCGAGGAAGGCGTCGAGCCCTCCGGTCGACGACAGCCCGGCCTCGTGGTTGCCCGGCGTCCAGTACACCGGCAGATCGTCCGGTACGTGGTCCCGCAGCAGTCCATTGGCGAGCTCGAAGTCCGCGGGAGTGTTGTTGTCCACGAAGTCGCCGTTGATGAGGAGGAAGTCGGGCTGGCTCGCGACCGCCTGGTCCAGCGCGATGGCCGCCTGCCGCCCGGAGAAGGAGTTCAGCCCGGCGGCCGCGCTGACGTGCAGATCGGACAGGACGGCGAACGTCCACCGGTCGTCCCGAACCCCACCCTGCTCGATCACGTAAGGGTCCGGCTGCGGCGGCTCACCGGTGTCGGGCTGCTGCCCGACCTGTGCGGCGAGTCCGTCGAACTCCAGTTGGCCGGCGTTCTTGTTGGTCTGCGACGTCTCCGCGATGTAGACGCGCAGCAGCGTGACGGGCTCGGAGAAGCCGGCGGGAATGTCGCCGACGACCCGGCGCCAGCCCGTCCAGTCGACGGTGAGGGCGAAGGTGAACGGCACATTGGTGGTGCCCTGCGAGGACAGCATGGCGCGCAGCCAGTGCGTCTGCCCGTCGCCGTTGACCCACAGTGCGAGCTTCTTCGCCCCGGGGGGCAGGGTGATCGGGCCGGAGCCGGCCACCGCGTACGCCGCCGAGGTACTGGACTGCCCGGTGAAGTCGTATGTGAGGCGCAGGGCGTGGTTGTCCGCGGGTGCGCCGGGGCGGTCCGGGGCCGCGACGAAGGCGACCGTAGCGGTGCCGCGGGCGGCCGCAGCTGTCCATTTCTCGGTCGGCTCGAACTCGGCGAGCGAGACGTCGATCAGGCCCACCGTCACCGGCAGCTTCGCCGTCACTCCCTGCACGGTCGCCGTGAGGGTGGCGGCCTTGCCACCCGCGTCCGCTCCGCCCGTGATGCTGAGGCTGCCGTCGGACTCGGCCTTCACCGTGATCACGGTCTTGTCGTAGTCGAGCGTCACATCGCGCGGTGCGACCGGTGCGTCGAACCCGTCGGCGTCGTATCCGGTGAGCCTGACCTGCGCTGACGTGCCGGGGTCGATGGTGATCGCGCGCTGGGTGAACGCCAGCCGGTGCAGGTCCCCGAGGACGCGCAGTTCCTGCCGGCCGTCCGCGGAGCCGGAACGAGCGCGCAGTGCTCCGGATCCCGGCCGCTTGGCGTGGAAGACGCCGTCCTGGGTCCTGCCCAGCGAACTCGGCTTGGCCGTCCACTTCACCGGGTTCTTGTCGACGGGCACCGGTGCCCACGTCTCGTCGTAGCCGGCGGCCGCGACATCCATGGTGAGGCCCGGAACCACCCGGTCGGCCTGGAGCCGTACGTCGAGTCCCCGCAAGGTGCCTGACCCCCTCGGGGAGAACAGTCCGACGCCGTTGGGTATGGGCCGCTCATTCCCGTCCGAAGGCGTGTTGACGACATCGACCCCGGCGTCGCCGGGCCGTCGGGCGACCAGTTCGGTGGAGCCGCCGCCGTCGAGCATGAAGGCCTCGGTGGCGCCGAGGCGCACCATGAGCTTGGCCATGTCGTCGAAGCTGAGGCCCGGGGAGAAGTTGGCCGATCCGTCGACCGCGACCAGCAGCAGCCTGTGCCCGCCGTCCAGCCAGCCGATGGCCGTGCGGGGCTTGGGGACGTCATTGCCCGTACTGGGCGGGAAGTCGATCGGGGCACCGTTGCGGACCAGCACCGCCCCGCTGCCCAACGCCATGCTCAGCTCGGAGGTCGCATCGCTCTGGGGGTTGAACGCCACGCTGACGGTGTCGCCCGGCCGGACGGTGGCCAGTTGGCCGGCGGCGGCGCCGCGACCGAGGACGATCAGTCCGTCGTCCGGTACGGCCGTGTTCGTCATCCGGCTGTTGACAGCGGTGACCTTGCCGCTCACGACGACGAGTTCGGTGTAGGGGCCCGAGTCGTGGATGAGCGTGCGGTCACCGGGACCCCACAACGGGGTGAACACCGCGATGGAGTCGGCGGGCACGGTGGAGGAGTTGAGTGCGGCGAGGGGCCGCTGCGTGCCGGCCACGGCGACCGTGCCCGTGATCATGAGATCGGCGAGCCGGGCGATCCGGTCGGCACCGATCGTCGCGACGGTCGACCGCTGGCTGGTGCCCTTGCGCAGCGTGCCGTGCTGGATCTCCGGGCCCTCGGCCGCGTTGGTCTCGGTGATGTTGAAGTAGTCACCGTTGACAGCGGCGACCGCGTGCTGGGCGTCGGTCGACTGCGTCAGCGCCCGCGCATCACTCACCTTGCCGGCACCACGCCGACCGATGCGTCGCCCAGGTCGGCGTTCAGCACATGGACCCGCATCCAGCCGGTGCGGCCGAAGGTGTCGAAGGAGGTCAGAACGATCCCGGGGGCCACCGGACGGTCCACCCGACCGGCCTCGACGGACTCGCCGGGGACGGCCGTCAGGTACTTCGGAATCGTGTGACCGAGGCGGCCCTTCGACGCCGTGACGGGGGAGGTCGAGGGTCTCCCACCCGGGCCGGATCCGTTCTCCTGGCTGGGACTGGCGGTTGCGACGCCGCCGGTCGCGGCGAGCCCGGCGGCGACGGCGCCGACGATGAGCCCGCGTCGTGTCACGCCCGCGGCGCTGTTGTGATGATCGTTCATGAACGGGGACGGTATTCCCCCCGACGAACGGCGAGATGAACGAAGAAATGAGGACGGACGTCGGATTGGCGTGCGGGCGTAAGCGTCCTGTTCGGGTGCAAGGGGGTGCGGTGGTCGAGCGACACGGACGTATCAGCGTTCGGCCACACGCCGAGATCTGAAGCTTCCCCTCGTGACTGGACACGTGGAGACTGGAACGCGAGGTTCCACAGGAAGTAGCGCCAGGTGGGTAGTCAGTACTCGAAGCGACATTCGGCCGCCTCGTGGATCAGGGAGCCAGGCCCCGGTCCGGGCGTGCGCCTGGTTCAGGCGGCGACCGCCTGCTCGAACCAGATGGTCTTTCCTCGGCCGCACGGCAAGTTGCCCCACCCGGAGGCCAGTGCCTCGACGATGACCAGTCCGCGGCCGTGCTCCGACTCGAAACCGGGCTCGTTGGACAGAGCAATCGGCTCCGGTACGGGAGGGGTGGGGTCGGTGTCGCGGACTTCCACCCGGACGCAGTCCTCGTACGCCTTCACCCTGAGGTCGACATCGCTGTCGGCATGCACCAGCGCATTGGTGACCACTTCCGATGTCATGATTTCCAGGTCATCGACATACTTGTCGAGCCCCCACCCCTGCAGCTGCTGCCGTACGAATACCCGGGCGGTCTTCACCCCCTCCAAGTTGTGACGCCGGATGCTGAGCCGACCTGTGTCCGGGCGGCTGCCCGCCCCCTCGAACTCCGCGATGAGCAGCGCAATGTCGTCGCGACGGACCGGCTCCTCCCGTCGCGCGCCGAGGACCAGGTCCAGAAGCCGGTCCGGCTGGGTGGCGCCGGTCCGGCCGAGGGACGCCAGGAGCGACTCGGCCGTGAGCTCCGTCGAGGACGACTTGGTCAGACCGTCGGTGTAAAGCATCAGCACCGTGTGGGGCGGGAGCGACATCCCGATCGAGGTGTACCTCGCGTCGAGGTCGACGCCGAGCGGAAGGCCGGCCGGCGCATCGGCGGCGACCACCGATCCGTCCGGGTAGCGAATGACGGGAGCGGGGTGGCCGGCAGAGGCGAGCTCGACCGTGCCGTCGGCGGTGTCGACGGCGACGATGCAGCAGGTGGCCAGAAGGTCGGTGTCCAACTGGGTGAGCAGGCGGTTCGTTCGCTCCAGTGCTCCGGCGGGCCGGTGGCCCTCCATGAGATAGGAGCGGACAGCGGTGCGCAGCTGCCCCATGATCACGGAACTGTCGATGCTGTGGCCCTCGACATCACCGATCACCAGCCCGATCTGCGCATTGTCGCCGCTGATCAGGTCGTACCAGTCGCCACCCATGCCAGAGGCGCATCCCGGCACATAGCGGGCAGCAGTGGCGACTCCGGGCGGACCCTGGACCCCCTGCGGTAGTAGTTTGAGCTGCACGCTCTCGGCGAGACTCTGCTCGGCCTGGCTCAGCCGAGCCCTGGCGAGGGTGGGACCCAGCAGATTCGCCATCATCATCAAGACGGCCTGTTCATCAGCGCTCAGGTCCACGGGGCCATCGAACCCGAGCGCGCAGGCGGCCGTGGGGCGGGACCCGGCGGCGATCGGGACATAGATCCATCCACCGCGCTCCTCGTGTTCGCCAGGGACATCCTGGTCAGGCTCGGGATAGGCAGCCGACAAGGCGGCGTGGTTCCGGTAGATCAACGGAGCGTTGGCGCGCATGACGTCCGCGAACGGACCGGGCATGTACATGCTCGAACCATGCAGGCGTTTCACTGTCTCCTGCGGGCAGTCCTTGTAGCCGGCCACCCAGACCCTTTCGTACTCGAGCGACGTCACCATGAAGGCCCGAGCACCGAAGGGTGTCATGATCCGGTCCTTGACGACCTCCATCACGTCGGTGAGGGACGCAGCCTCGTTCAGTGCCGCCGCCAACTTGTGGATGTGGTACATGAAGGTGACCGCGGTGGAACCTGGCACCTCCGCCAGTCCCCACTCCCGCTCTCCGGCGCCCGTCCTGCCATCCACCGGGGCACGGGCGGGGCGGAAGGCCGGCGCGATGACAGGTTTGGGCCCTGCAGTCATCTCTACTCCGTCGTCCGCCATCTGCGAGAGCGTGCCGGACAAGGCTTCAGCCATCGACCCAAGGCGCTGCCGGTGCCCGTCCGCGGGCCTCACGGTCGGTGCGGACGCCCATACGACAGTGAGCGCCCCCAGGCATCGCCCCTCGTGCACCAGGGGAGCCGCCGCTACCGACGACGGGAAGGGAACCGTCCCGGGAAGCTGCAGCGCGTCGGACTGCTGCGCAGAGGGGTGATCGAGCACGAGCCTGCCGCTCCGGCACGCGATCGCCGTCGGATAGGGATCGGCGACCTCGATGCGCTCCGGCATGATGAACACAGATGGCGGGCTCCCGCCCGCGGCGGCAAGCCTCAAGACCTCGCGGTCCTCTTCGAAGAGGTACACGAGAGCCGTGTCCGCGTCGAGTGCCTCGACCGCTTCGCGGAGCACGGCGACAAGGGCGGCATCGCGGTGGGGAATGCCCGGTGTGCGGGACGAAGGTTTCCGCGCCTGCCGCGCGGGTGTTGCCCTGTTGCTGACGCCCTTGCTCATGAGTGGCTACTCCGCCTCGCGGCACTACCGCGCTCGAGACCACCACGTGCCACCAAGTATGGCACCTTCGCCGCGGCCGGTCCCGGCCGTCTCCCTGGCAACGGCGCGCCGGCCAGGGCTCGAGCCCGGCCAGGAAGTGTGGCCGACCATGCGCCCGTCCGGGGCGTCGAGGCCGAACGCCTCGTGCATGATCGGAAGATCACGGGGCCGAGGCGGCTCTCGCGGATGATCGCCGGAATACCGATGCTCAGGTGGACACGGTCGTCTGCTCCCGGCATGCGGCGGGATCCAGGGCAGGCCCCTTCGGCGTGCGCCGGCCCAGGAAGCCATAGACCACGCCGACCAGCAGGCATCCCCCGACCAGATTCCCCAGCCCGACCAGAAGGAGGTTGTGGGCGAAAGCAGCCGCGGTCGCACCCGGCACGTGCTCGAACATGCCGAGCGAGAAGTAGGTCATGTTGGCCACCACATGCTCGAAGCCCGACGCTACGAACGCCAGAATTCCCCAGAAGATCAGCATGAGCTTGGCCCCGTCGGACGTCGTCCGCGCCGCCATCCACACTGCCAGGCAGACCAGGAAGTTGCACAGCACGGCGCGGAAGAAGAGGGCCGCGCCGGACGCCGCCGTCTTCGCCTTGATCACGCTGGTCAGCAGGAGGAGTGCCGGGGCGGCGTGCCCGGGGGCGGCACCGGAAGTGATGACACCGCTGCCGTGCACCAGCCAGGCGAACAGAGCGGAGCCGATGAGGTTGCCCACGAACGAACCCACGATCACCGCTACTGCATTGCCGACCGTGCAGCGCCGGGCAAATATTCCTTGGACCGCGGTCATCATGTTGCTGGTGGTCAGTTCGGCCCCGGCAAAGACCACCAGGGTCAGTGCCACAGCGAATACCAGCCCCTCGACGAGCTTGGTGAACGGCGACGACGCGCCCAACAGGGGTCCGCCGACACTGAGCAACAGCACCACCCCCACCCCGATAAAAGCGCCACCCAGTGATGAGCTGACCAAGTAGCGACCCGGCTTGCGGAGGCTGTCCACCTTGTCGGCGGCCGCCTGCCCCTGTTCGACAAGAGCCTCGGATACGGGGATGGGCATGCTTTCACCTCGTTGTTGCTCACCTTGCCGGTTTTCCACGGTTTCCCGTGCAGCGATTCCGATCTCCCTCTGAGGTATCTACGGCGAAACGTCTGGCCTGCATGATCGGTGGTACAGGCTTTTCGATCCTGATCCCACTCATGGCTTACTTGATTCAATGGACTCCAAAACTCTGACAAAATGGTGGAGATCCGATTCGCTGCCATGAGATCGAATTCGTTCGCGGGTATGGGCATGGGCAATAACACCCTGAGGCCGGCGACGAGATCTTCCGTGTCCCGGCGCGGGCCACCTGAAGACCTGACCTCGCGCTTCCGCGCCCGGCACAGGCATACTCGGGGCCCTGCGGGCGCATCGGCGTCCGCGAGCAGCAGGAGGTGGGCGATGGTGTCGTCGTCGGTGCCGGGAACGGAGCCCCGGAAGGTCACGATCCATGACGTCGCCCGGTCCGCCGGGGTGTCCCGGCAGACCGTGTCGCGGGCGCTGAACGACAAGGACGAGATCGATCACTCCACCAAGCAACGCGTGCTTGACGCGGCCCGCGCGCTCGGCTACCGGCCGAGCCGGTTCGCCCGAGGTCTGGTCCGACAGGACACCACCACCATCGGGCTGGTCATTCCCGACCTGCTCAACCCGTTCTTCACCGAGGTCGCCGCGGCGGCGCTGGAGGCGGCCCGGACGCGCGGCTGGCACGTGGTCGTGTACGACACCGCGGACCGGGCCGAAGAGGAACGCGGCACGCTACAGGTGATCAGCTCGCAAGTGGATGCGGTCGTCGGCTACTTCAGTTGCCCCGAGGACGAAGTCGAGCTGTACACCCGCGGCATGCCGGTGGTGCTCATCGGCCGGGAGCACCGCACGGCGCGGTTCAGTTCGATCCGGATCGACGGTGAGCAGGGTGTCCACTCCGCGGTCGCGCATCTGGTCGCCCGGGGCCACACACGGATCGGCATGCTCGATCACGACGGGCGCGCCGAGCCGAGCGTCCGGCGTGAGTGGTTCACCGCGGCCGCGGCCTCCCACGGGGTCGACACCGAGATGGTGGTCGGTGCAGACCAGTCGGCCGACGGCGGCGGCGCGGCCCTCAAGAGGCTGCTCACCGCCCATCCGGACGTCACCGCGGTCTTCACCTTCAACGACATCATCGCGATCGGTGCCCTGCGCGAGGCGCGCCGGCTCGGCCGGAACGTTCCGCAGGAGCTGGCCGTGATCGGTTTCGACGGCCTGCAGCTGGGCGCGGTCGTCGAGCCCCCGCTCACCAGCGTCGCCCTCGACACGCGCAGGCTCGGCGCGCTCGCCATCGAGCAGGTCGCACGGCTGCTGACCGGGGTGGACCCGCTCGCCGCCGACGACCTCGTCGTCCGGGCCGAACTCCGGTTGGCGGGGTCCGCTTGACCGGCCGGTCTCGTGTGTGACCCAAAGTCTTGACACTCGACCAGACCGGAGCGCACACTTCCGAACACTTCACAACTCTCCGTGAGCGCTCCCGTGAACGTTCACGGGAACGCTCACGGGGACGGGAGAGCACATCGTTGCCAAGTCCCGCCACGGCGTTCGGCCTTCGAACCGACACCGCGGCGTCCTGTCCCTTCCAACCAGAAGGCATCCCCGCCTGAGGTGTCAACGTCGACCCGTCTAGCGCCGCCGCTAGGCGTTCTCTGGAACGGAAAAAATGAGCAACACAGTCACGCGCATCCGCCTCGCCGTCGTAGCCGCGGCAGCCAGTACCGCCGTACTCGCCGGGTGCTCGTCGCCCGCTCCGTCGGGTAATGCCTCCGCAGCGTCCTGCGAGCCCTCGAAGGGCAAGGTCACCCTCCAGTACTGGAACACTGTTCCGGGCATGGACCAGGTCGTCGCCCTGTGGAACAAGAAGAACCCGAACATCCAGGTCCAGACGAAGAACATCTCCAACGACCAGTACGGCATCCTCGGCAACGCCCTCAAGGCGGGCAAGGCGCCGGAGCTCGCACAGGTCGGCTACGACGAGCTTCCCAGCCTGCGCACCCAGGACGCCTTCGTGGACGCCTCAGCCTGTTCGGAGGCCACCGCTGCCAAGTCGAAGTTCGTGCCGTGGACCTGGTCGCAGACGAGCTTCGGCGGCACCGGGGTGTTCGCCGTCCCGCAGGACACCGGCCCGATGGCCCTCTACGTGCGCAGCGACATCTTCAAGAAGCACGGTCTCGCCATCCCGAAGACCTGGGACGAGTACGCGGCAGACGCGCAGAAGCTGCACAAGGCGGACCCCAACCTCAGCATCACGTTCTTCGACCCGAACAACGCCGAGTGGTTCAACGGACTCCTCTGGCAGAACGACGCCCAGATGTACAACTACGCCGGCGACAAGTGGCACGTCACCGTCGACTCGGACCAGAGCAAGCAGGTCGCTGACTACTGGCAGAAGCTGATCAACGACAAGCTCGTCCGCACCGACCTCGCCCATGGGTCGACCCAGATGTACGCCGCCTACCAGAAGGACCAGATCGCCACCTACGTGGGCGCGGCCTGGGGCTACAGCATGTTCCGCGACAACCTGCCGAAGCAGGCCGGCAAGTGGACCATCGTCCCGATGCCGACGTGGGGCACGAACGGCGCGTCCGGCGACTGGGGTGGATCGACCGTCGCGTTCATGAAGGGCAACAAGCACCTGTACGAGTCGGTCAAGTTCAACACCTGGCTCAACACCGACCCGGAAGCCCTCGCGATGGAGAACAAGCTGGGCGGCCTCTACCCGGCGGCCAACGCCGGCCTGAAGCTGCCCGCCCTCGCACAGGGTGTTCCGTACTACAACAACGAGAAGATCTTCGACGTGTTCGCCGACTCGTCCACGAAGATCGACACCAAGTTCGCCTGGGGCCCTACGCAGAAGACCGTGAACCTGGCGCTGCAGGACGCGATGGCCAAGGCGGCGGGCGGCAAGGGCGCCCTCACCGACGCGCTGTCGGCCGCCCAGGCGGCAGCACTGAAGTCGATGAAGGATCAGGCGATCCCGGCCACGGCAGGCAAGTGACCTCAGCATGACCGACATCGCAACCCGCGCGACCCGCGTGGTGGCACAGACCGAGGGCCGTCGCCGTCGTCTCAACGGCGGCGGCCCCCGGGCCGGCGTCATCGTCGCGTTCCTGACCCCGTTCTTCCTGCCGTTCGTGCTGTTCTACCTGGTGCCGGTCGGCTATGCGCTCTGGCAGAGCTTCCTGGTCGTGCGCCGGACCGGCGGCCAGTACGGCACGTCGTACACGACCTTCGGCGGCTTCGAACAGTACGCGCAGGTGTTCCAGAACAGCGAGTTCTGGGCCAGCATCGGGCGCATCGGACTGTTCGGCATCGTGCAGGTGCCGGTCATGCTGTTCGTGGCGCTGATCATGGCGCTGCTGCTCGACACCCCCCTGCTGAAGGCCAAGTCGTTCTTCCGCATCTCGGCGTTCATGCCGTACGCGGTGCCCGGTGTGATCGCGGCGATCATGTGGTCGTACCTGTACTCGCCGCAGCTCAGCCCCGTGGTCGACCTGCTGAAGGGCATGGGCTTCCAGCCGGACTTCCTCGGCCCGGATGCCGTGCTGTGGTCGGCGGCGAACGTCTCCACCTGGCTGTGGACCGGCTACAACATGCTGATCATGTTCTCGGCACTGCAGTCGATCCCGCAGGAGCTCTACGAGGCCGCCAAGATCGACGGTGCGAGCAACTGGGCGATCGCGTGGCAGATCAAGGTCCCGATCATCGCCCCGTCGATCATCCTCACCACAGTCTTCTCGATCATCGGCACGCTGCAGCTCTACGCGGAGCCGGCCGTGCTGCGCCAGATCTCCTCGAACATCTCGAGCACGTTCACCCCGAACATGCTCGCCTACGCGGTGGCCTCCGGGAACAACTACCAGCAGGCAGCGGCGATCTCCGTGGTCATCGCCGTCATCACCTTCGTGTTGAGCTTCGGGTTCATGCGACTGACGTCGAAGAGGGCCGGACTGTGAGCAACCAGCCCCTGATCCGTGAGAGCCGCGTCAGCCGCACGGCCGTGACGGCTCTGATGTTCCTGCTGGCCATCTACTTCCTGTTGCCGATCTACTTCCTGATCGTCGCGGCGACGAAACCCCAGGGCGACCTCGCCTCCACCAACGGGCTGGCCTTCTCGCACTTCAACCTGATCGACAACCTGAGCACCCTGTTCAGCCGCAGTGACGGCATCTTCGGCCGGTGGGCTCTGAACAGCGTGATCTATGCGGTGCTGGGCGCGGCCGTCGGAACCCTGATCTCCGCGCTGTGCGGCTACGCGCTCGCCAAGTTCACTTTCCGGGGACGGGAGTTCCTGTTCTCCGTCATCCTCGGCGGCGTCCTCGTTCCCACCACCGCGCTCGCACTGCCCCTGTTCCTCCTGTTCTCGGCGACCGGGATCGTCAACACCTACCTCGCGGTGTTCCTGCCCAGCATCGTCAGCCCGTTCGGTGTCTACCTCGCCCGTATCTTCGCCTCCGCCGCAGTTCCCCAAGAGCTCCTCGAGTCGGCGCGGCTGGACGGCGCCGGCGAGTTCCGCACGTTCTTCTCGGTGGCGTTCCGGCTGATGACGCCCTCGCTGGTGACCATCTTCCTGTTTCAGTTCGTCGCCATCTGGAACAACTTCTTCCTGCCGATGGTGATGCTGCAGAAGGAGTCGCTCTTCCCGATCACGCTGGGCCTGTACGAGTGGAACGGTCAGACGGCCCGTGCCCCACTCCTTCAGGAGTCCGTGATCACCGGCTCGCTGGTCTCGATCGTGCCCGTGATCATCCTGTTCATCCTGCTGCAGCGGTTCTGGCGCACCGGGCTCGCAGCCGGCTCCCTCAAGTGACCTCCCACCCCCGCCCTTCTCTCACGCACGTCGCACCACCCACACAGAAGGTCCCTGCCCTCATGCAGAAATCCGCCGTCTTCGTGCCTCATTTCCACTGGGACCGGGAATGGTATGAGCCCTTCCAGGTGTTCCGGCACCGCCTTGTCACCGCCCTCGACACCGTGCTGGAGACGGCCGAGGCCGATCCGGACTTCCGGTTCACCGTCGACGGGCAGATGGCCGCGATCGAGGACTACCTGGAGATGCGACCGGAGAACCGCGATCGGATCGTGGCCCTGGTCGCCGACGGCCGGCTCGCCATCGGGCCGTGGCTGATCCTGCTCGACGAGTTCCTCTGCTCCGGTGAGACCATTGTGCGCAACCTGCAGATGGGGTGGGCGGCCGCGGCGGATCTCGGTGGCTCCATGCCCATCGGCTACCTGCCGGACATGTTCGGCCACGTCGCGCAGATGCCACAGATCCTGGCGCGTGCCGGCATCGAGCACGCGGCGCTGTGGCGCGGTGTTCCCGGATCCGTCGACGGTCACGCCTTCCGCTGGCGCGCCCCCGACGGCTCCGAGGTGCGCACCGAGTTCCTCTTCGACGGCTACGGCAACGGACTCGACGTCTTGCTCGTGCCCGATCAGATCGGGCGTGCGCTCGGCGAGTACGCCGAGATGACGGCCGAGCGGTGGGGCGGCGACCCGGTGCTCGCGATGGCCGGCACCGACCACAACGCGCCCGACCCGCAGCTTGCGCCCTGGCTGCGGCGCGCATCCAGCGACGAGCGAGCCATCACCATCGCGACGCTCGACGAGTACATCTGCGCGCACGTGCGCGACGACGTCTCCGCCGTCGTCACCGGTGAGCTGCGCAGCCATGTCCGCGGCAACATCCTCCCGGGCGTGATCTCCGTGCGACGCAGGCTCAAGCAACACATGGCCCTCGCCGAGCGCACCATCGACCACGCCGAGCGGCTGAACGCGCTGTGGTCGCGGCGCGACGACTCGCCCTTCCTCTCACTCGCCTGGCACAAGATCATCGAATCGAGCGCGCACGATTCGGTCGTCGGCTCCGGCACCGACGAGACCGCCGACCAGGTCGAAGCACGCCTCGCCGAAGCCACCCACGCTGCGCGGGCGGTTCGGGACGCTGCCCTCGCCGAGCCAGCTGCCCGGGTGCCGAGCGACGGCTACCTGGTCGTCAATCCGCTGCCGTTCGCTCGCACGGCGGCAGTCGAGGTGGATGTCGTGGCGCCGCCCGAGAAAACCGTTCTGGTCGCGACCGACGCCGACGGCTCGTCGCACCCCGTGCAGCTGATCTCGAAGGCCCCGACCGTGCTCAGCGACGAACGCATGGACGCCTCGCAGCTCGGACGTGTGCTGCGCCGCATCCACCGCCGGGAGCTGTTCGGCCGGCTGATCGACCGCTACGAGCTCACCCCGGGGTCCCTCGTCTTCCACCTGGCCGAGATACCGACCAACGGCCCCTTCGACCTGCTGATCCTGCGCAGGGAGGTCGCTGCCGCGGCCGCCGCGCATCCGGGTGAGTGGACGGTGCGGACGCTGGAGGAGGCGCGGGCGACCGCACTTGTGCGCATGAACGTTCCCGCCTCCGGGCTCGCGAGTTTCCGGGTCGAGCCGAGCGACCGGGCTGCTGCGCAGTCCATGCCGGACGCGCCTGCGACGGCGACGACCCGCGCACTCGCCAACGGGCTGGTCGAGGTGGAGGTCGCCGCGGACGGCACCCTGGATGTGACCGGAGCCGACGGCACCGTGCTGCGCGGGGTCGGCCGGCTGGTCGACGGCGGTGACCGGGGCGACAGCTACAACTACGCTCCCCCGGCGCAGGACGTGCTCGTGTCGGAGCCGACGAAGGTCGCCGTGGATGTCCTCGAGGACGGCCCCCTGCGTTCGAGGCTGCGTGTCACCCGCGTCTACGCATGGCCCACTGCGCTCTCCTCCGACCGCGACCTGCGCAGCAGCCACACCGTGTCGACCCCGGTGGAGACACTTGTGGAGGTGCGTGCGGGCGAGCCGTTCGTGCGCGTGTCCACGTCGTTCCTGAACCAGTCCGCCGACCACCGGCTGCGCTTCCACGTGCCGCTGCCCGAGCCGGTGGCCGGGTCCGCGTCGGCCGGGCAGTTCGCCGTCACCGAGCGTGGGCTCACCGCCGAGGGCGGCTGGGGCGAATTCCCGATCCCGACCTTCCCCGCGAGTTCGTTCGTGTCGGCAGGCGCCGCCAACGTACTGCTCGACCACGCCACCGAGTACGAACTCGTCGGCGAGGGCTCCGAACTCGCCGTCACCGTGCTGCGCGCGATCGGCTCGATCAGCGTGAACATCCACCCGCTCCGTGACGAGCCCGCGGCGAGCGAGATCCCCGCACCCGGCGCGCAGGACCTCGGCATGCGCATCGAGAGCCGCTTCGCCGTCGTGCCCTCGGCAGCCGGCTGGCAGGGGGCGAACGTGGTCGCCCTCGCCGAAGACTTCCGCAACGACGTGCTGGTGGCCCGCGGGACCGCGCCCGCCGGAGGTCAACTGCCCCCCGATGCCACCGGCGTGCAGGTCGACGGTGCGGACGTCCTCGTCTCGAGCATCCGCCGCGTCACCGACGACGATCGCGGTGCCGGCACCGAGGTGCGCTTGACGGCGATGAGCGACGCGGGCTCGACCATCCGCGTGACCGGCGCGTTCACGGAAGCCACCACGGTCGACCTGCTCGGACGGCCGCTCTCCACGACGCCCGTCGCGGACGGACTCGAACTCGCCCTCGGCCCGTGGGAGATCCGAACGGTCGTGGTCCGGTAGACAACTCCATCCGCACGCAAGGGACGGCCCCACGGTGATCGGCAGATGCACGATCCACGGCACAGGCGAACGACCCTGAGCGCACCCCCCATTTCTGGAGCCGGCCTTCTCTGCACGACGCCGGTGATCGAGGCCACCACCAAGCCCCGATCACCCGCGTCGCGAGTGCAGTCGGCGTTCGGATCCGCTTTGCTATCAAGAAAGAGTTGTGACCTCGTGCCTTCCGAACCTTCCGCATATGTTTCGGACACCACGCCTGGGCGTGGCGCGCTGCGCCCCGCGCGCTCGTGGCTGCACTCCGACGCCCCCTCGCGTTCGCTCAACGGGCTTTGGCGTTTCCGTCTGTCGCCGACGGTGCCGACGACGGAGGATTTCGCGTCCGAGGGATTCGACGACGAGGGCTGGGACGGCATCACGGTTCCGTCGCACTGGGTGCTCCAGGGTGACGGAGCCTACGGCCGGCCGATCTATACCAACGTGCAGTACCCGTTCCCGATCGACCCACCCCATGTCCCGGACGAGAACCCCACCGGCGACTACCGCGGCCACTTCGACCTGCCCGCCGACTGGTCGGAGGCCGAGCGCATCGTGCTGCGGTTCGACGGTGTCGAGTCGCTCTTCAAGCTGTGGGTGAACGGCGACGAGATCGGCAGCGCCAGCGGCAGCCGGCTGGCCCACGAATTCGACGTGACCTCGTCCGTACGGCCGGGCGACAACGTCGTCGCTGTGCGTGTGCACCAGTGGTCGGCGGTCAGCTACCTCGAGGACCAGGACCAGTGGTGGCTGCCCGGAATCTTCCGCGACGTCACCGTGATCGCACGACCGGTCGGAGGCATCGAGGACGTCTGGCTGCGCACCGGGTTCGACAACGGGCGGGGGCACGTCGAGGCGGAGGTCATCGCCGATGCGGCGGCGTTCCCGGTCACCCTCCGCCTGCCGGAACTCGGCGTCGAGCAGGTCTGGGACACAGCGGCCGACGTGACCGCGTTCGAGATCGACGGGGTGGAGCCCTGGTCGGCCGAGCAGCCGCGCCTCTACGACGTCACCGTCTCCTCGGCCGCGGAGACCATCTCCCTGCGGGCGGGTTTCCGCACGGTCGAGATCCGCGAGGACCAGTTCCTCGTCAACGGTCGCCGCGTCGTGTTCCACGGGATGAACCGGCACGAGACCCATCCCGAGCGCGGTCGTGTCTTCGACGAGGAGCACGCTCGCGAAGACCTGGCCCGCATGAAGCGGTTCAACGTGAACGCGATCCGCACCAGCCACTACCCGCCGCATCCACGACTGCTCGACCTTGCCGACGAACTCGGATTCTGGGTCGTCCTCGAATGCGACCTGGAAACGCACGGCTTCGACAAACTCGACTGGGTCGGCAATCCGAGCGACGACCCGCTGTGGCGTGATGCGTATCTCGACCGCATCGAGCGCACCGTCGAACGAGACAAGAACCATCCCAGCGTCGTGATCTGGTCGCTCGGCAACGAGGCGGGCACGGGCAGCAATCTCGCCGCCATGTCGGCGTGGGTGCACGCCCGGGACGCCGAACGACCCGTCCACTACGAGGGTGACCACACCGGTGAATACACCGACATCTATGCGCGCATGTACGCGTCGGTGCTCGAGACCGAGCAGATCGGCACCGACGGCTCACGCGCGGCGCTGCTGAACTGCACTCCCGCGCAGGGCGCTCGGCAGCGCACCAAGCCGTTCCTGCTCTGTGAGTACGCCCATGCCATGGGCAACGGGCCAGGAGCACTCGACCAGTACGAGGCGCTAGTGCACAAGCATCCTCGGCTGCACGGCGGCTTCGTCTGGGAATGGCGCGATCACGGCATCCTCACGACGACGCCGGACGGTAGGCCCTACTACGCGTACGGCGGCGACTTCGGCGAGGTCGTGCACGACGGCAACTTCGTGATGGACGGGATGGTGCTGAGCAACGACGTTGCGACTCCTGGCCTCCACGAGTACAAGGCAGTCGTGCAGCCGGTCCGCTTCGCCTTCGACGGTGACGACGTCGTGGTCACCAATCTCCGGCACTCGGCGGACACATCCGACCTGCGCTTCCGGTGGCGCGTCGAGCACGACGGGACGCTCGTGGATTCCGGGGATATGAAGGTCTCCGTCGTCGCCGTGGGCGAGTCCGAACGTGTGCCTCTTCCGCCGATCCCGGTGGCGCACGATGGGGAGACGTGGCTCACCGTCGACGCGGTGCTGGCGGCCGATACCGCTTGGGCGCGCGAAGGACATGTGGTCGCGACCGCCCAGCTGGACCGTTCGGCCTCTCGTCCTGTGCCCGCTGCTCGACCGCATACCGATTGGCGGCAGAGCGACGGAACGCTGACGCTCGGAATCGCCGAGTTCATCGACGGCTCCCTCGTGCGACTCGCCGGCCGCGCCGTGGCGGGCCCGCGACTGGAACTGTTCCGTGCTCCGACCGACAACGATGAAGGCACGTCCGGCGACGTCGAGGACAGCGACGCCAGCATCCCCGGGGTCTCCCATGCCCAGTTGTGGCGTCGCGACGGTCTCGACCGGCTGACCACACGGCGACTGTCCGTGGAGCGGGCACCGGAAGCCCTGCGAACGATCTCCAAGGTCTCCGCGGCGCACTCCGCCCTGTCGGTGATGGTGGAGACGGTCTGGTCGCTCGAAGACGGCGAACTGGAGCTGCGTGTGGAGATCCAGCCCTCGGCCGGTTGGCAGACCGTGTGGCCGCGGATCGGGATTCGTCTCGACTTCCCCGATGGCGCGGCTCCCGTCGACGGCGCCAAGTGGTTCGGCCTCGGCCCGTTCGAGTCCTATCCTGACAGTCTCCACGCGGCACGCAACGGCCGCTTCTCCTCCACCGTCCACGATCTGTCCGTCGAGTACGCGCGACCCCAGGAGACCGGCCACCGCTCCCAACTGCGGGAGTTGGCGCTGACAAGTGCCGGCTCGAAGGTGCTGCGCATCGTGACGATCCCGGACACACGCGGACGCCGCCCTGGCTTCACGCTCAGCCGCCACACCCCGCAGCAGATCGCACAGGCCGGACACCCGTTTGAGCTTCCCGAGTCGACGACCAGTCATCTGATCGTCGATGCGGCTCAGCACGGGCTCGGCTCTCGGGCCTGTGGACCCGATGTGTGGCCCGAGTTCGCCCTGCGCCCTGAATCCCGCACGATCAGGCTCCGCATCACGACGGACTGAGCGGCACCAACGTGCGACGCGGGCGCAGGAGCGATGCCGTTACCGCGGCCAGCGCGATGAGGCGCGCGTCCCTTTGGGCCAGTCGACCGATGCGGACAACTCTCCACCGGCAGGGCAAGAAGGCGGCACCCGTGGACATGAGGGCACCCGGCGGCTTGCCCCGGGTGCCCTCATGCCCACGCACTCCCGAGGATGCGAGCCGGTGCGGCGTTCCCGGGACTCGGCGTGCGGATGCCTTCCGTCCTGCCTGTCGGTGGGCGTCGTTCTGTCTCGGGAGGCTCGTCGGTTCGGCATGCCCCACGGAACCCTGGCCGCTGTGCCGGCCCCGTGGACGCGGTGGCCGCGCAGTGCCAGGACGACAGTGTGCGCCGCCACGGTGGACGTTGAACGCTGGTATGGCGCTGAACGCAACGCACCGTTGCGCCGACACGTCCACCGGGACGGCCTGGTCCGTGCTGACGCACCCTGCTCGGAAGGTCGACTCCGTCGCATCCGTTCCGGTGGACGCAGTCCGGTGCTCCTTGACCGCGATGAGTCCGCTACGACGACCGTCGTCAGTCTCTCGGCGTGACGAGTTCGGGGTACTCGCTCGGGGTGTCGGTGAAGATGTTGAAGTAGTTGGTCAGGACGTTGAGTGCGAGGTGGCCGATGATCTCTGCGATCTCCCCGTCGTTCACACCGGCCTGGCGGGCGTCCTCGATGTCCTGCTTGGCGACGGAACCACGGCCACGGGCGATGGCATCCGAGAGCTTGAGGATCGCGTCCACGTGAGGGTCGTTCGAGGCGGCGTCGCGGGCGTGGTCGATCTCGCCCTGGTCCAGCTTGGCGACGTTCTTGGCGAGGAACGTGTGGGCCGACAGGCAGTAGGTGCAGCGGTTGTACTCAGCCGTGCTGAGTGCCAGGCGCTCACGCACGGCCGGGGGCAGCGCGCCCTCGTTCAGGGCGCCGGACAGGGCCAGCCAGGCCTTGAGGGCGGCGGGGCTGTTGGCCATGTACTGGGCCATGTTCGGGATCGCCCCGATCGACTTCTTCATCCGGGCGTACAGCTCTGCGACCTCTCCGGTCGCGGCGGTGGGCTCGATGCGGGCAAGCTCAGGCACGGTGACTCCCCTCAAAGTGGATGATCTCTGACGCTGGTTGAAATCCGCTGTCAGACGGCCGGGACGACACGGTCCTTGCGGGATGAAACGGCCGCTGCGCGGTTCAGGCGATCGCTGCGATACCTCCCTCCCTACTGGTCGCTGCGTATGATCGTGCTCAGGACGTCGTTGAATGCCTCGGTCGAGCTCGGGTGGGTGTAGATGGCATCGCGGAGTTCCGCCGCTGTGACGCCCTGGCGCATCGCCAACGCGACGATGTTGATGAGTTCCTGAGCGTCGGTGCTGAGCAGTGCGGCTCCAAGGATCTCGTCCGTGTCCACGTCGACGATGAACTTCATCATCCCGCGGGTCTCCTCCACGACATAGGCGCGGGGCATGGCGACGATCTCGGCCACGGGCTGGCTGGCGATCTTGATCTTGCGCCCTGTCCTTCGTGCCTCGCTCTCGGTGAGGCCCACCGTGGCCAGCGGCGGGGTGATGAAGAGCGTTTGCGGCACGGCGACTCGGTCCTCCGTGTTGCGCCGGCCCTCTCCGATGAGCTGGTCGAGGACGATCCGGCCGTCGTCGAGACTGATGTAGGTGAACTGAGGACCGCCGTTGACGTCACCGAGCGCGAAAATGTGTGGCTGACTCGAGCGCAGGAACTTGTCGACCATCACCGCACCCCGGTCCGTGGTCTCGACTCCTGCGGCTTCCAGGCCCAAGCCCTCGGTGACCGGCCGACGCCCCGCAGCGACGAGCAGTGCGTCGACATTGACGTTGCGCTTGTCACCCCCGACCTCGAAGAGGACCGTCGCGTCCTCCGAGTTGTCGCGCACCTCGAGGATGCGCGCCCCTGTCACGATGTCGATGCCCTCCTCGGTGAGGATGGTCTGCACCGCGTCGGCGATGTCGTCGTCTTCTCGGCCGAGGATCCTGGGTGAACCCTCAAGAAGAGTCACCTCTGATCCGAAGCGGCGGTAGATGGACGCGAATTCCAGCCCCAGGTACCCACCACCGATGATCGCGAGGCGTCGCGGGAGGACAGTCGTGTAGAGCAGTTCGGCGCTGGTCAAAAGGTACTTGCTGTCCTTCAGACCGGGCACATCCGGAATCACCGGTTCGGACCCTGTGTTGATCAGGACCGTGTCGCCGCTCACGGTCGATCGGCTGCCCTCGCTGTCGACCTCAACGGTGTGCGAGTCGATGAAGGTGGCATGACCTGTGACGACCCGCACGGTGTCCATACCGTTCAGGCCGTCGTAATTGCCTGCACGGAAAAGAGACGTCAATGCTTCGACCTGCCCTACGGATCGTTCGTACCACTCCTGCGCGGAGTCGCCCGGCCTGCGCTTCCCCGCATGGTGAACCAGTGCTTTCGTCGGTACGCAGCCGACATTCGGACAGGTACCGCCGTACATTCGGTCGGACCTCTCGACCAGTACGACGTTCTTGCCGGCATGCCCCATTCTGGCGGCGACTGCCTTACCGCCCTTGCCGAATCCGATGACGAGGACATCGGCGTGAAGCTTCGTGTTGTCTTCCATTACTACCGCCTAGGGAAAGGAGAAGCGCACGAGGATCGTTCAGTCGGCGCAGTGGGATCTCGTCCGCTGTCTTTGGTCGGTTTGAGTGTTGGGTGATGACGAACCGATGCCTGAAGGTGGCCGGCGACAGGTGCGGCGCCGGCGTCGACCCGGTTTCGCGTCTCGATGCGGTGGGGTGGTGCGGTGACGCGGAAGGGCGTCGGTCGCGGCTTCGCGATCCGGGTCAACACGCTAGAACCCCGCTTGCCTGCCGCGACAGTTCCGGGCCATTCGCTTTTTGGTGACCGGAGCCACGCTTTTCGAATGGTTACCGAGTACGCATGGTTGGTCCTTGTCCCGGTCACGACGCCGTCGGCGTTCTGGGCCGCTCGGGCGCGAGTCCGGCCGCTGCCAATTGGACTCGGATACGCCTGCGTGCCCGGTACAAGCGGCTCATCACGGTGCCCTCCGGCACCTCGAGGAGATGCGCCGCCTCCGCATAGGTGAGCCCTCCGATGTCGACCAGGCGCACCACTTGCTGATGATTGTGTGAGAGGGTGGTCAGCGCGGCGCCGACGGCTTCATGAATGCATGCGCCGATCACGACTTCCTCCGGGGACTCCACCCCTCCGGCCGCTGTGAGTTGGGGAAGCTCCAGGTCGAGATCGTTCAGAAGCTGGGGCCTGCGTCTGCGCCGGCGA
This sequence comes from Streptomyces chiangmaiensis, assembly GCF_036281785.1. Taxonomy (NCBI): domain Bacteria; kingdom Bacillati; phylum Actinomycetota; class Actinomycetes; order Kitasatosporales; family Streptomycetaceae; genus Streptomyces; species Streptomyces chiangmaiensis. The sequence continues at coordinate 31,892 of NZ_JAYWVC010000079.1, forward strand.
TTGAGCTCGGTTCGCCGCAGGATCGTCCGCAACCAGGCGCGTGGGTGCCGGCCGTCGAACCTGTCGATGGCCCGGTAGGCACTCAACAGCGTGTCCTGCACCAAGTCCTCGGCATCGGCGGGCTGCGAGGTGAGCGTATGTGCCATGCGCAGCAGCCCCGCGACCTCCGGCAGCACATGCTCGGTGAACGCCCTGGCCCGCACCTCCGGCGACCCTATGTCTTCCACAGGTTGCAACCCCACCCAATCCACCTCGACATTTCACAGAAAGCAGCGAATCGGTCTGTGTGCCACGCCGGGAAAGGACGGCAACACCCGGCCACACCTGGTGCGACACGATGTGCAGTCGTCGTCATGGACAGTCATGAGCCCATGCAACAAATTCGAATTTCCGGGCAGAAGGGGTCCGGGCCGTGACATTCCAAGCGCTGATCACGGGCCGGCCGTGTTCGGTGCCGAGACGGCTGAGGGTTCCCGTACCCAGTGCGAACATGGCGCCGGCCGAAGAAGGCAGCCCCAGCCAACGAGCAGTCAGCACACGCAAGAAATGACCGTGTGCGACGAGGACGCCATCGCCTGATCCCGGGTCCTGCAACAGTGATGCCATGCGTGCCAGGACGCGGTCGGCGCGGATGCCGACCTGTTCAGGGCTTTCGCCGACATGGCCGTCTGCTGCGGACGGGCTGCCGTCGGTCCACAGGTTCCAACCAGGTCGGCTGCGGTGGATGTCTGCGGTGGTGATGCCCTCGTACGCACCGTAGTTCCACTCATGCAGGTCGACATCGACACTCACGTCGGTCAACCCGGCCAGTTGGGCCGTGCGCACCGCGCGTCGCAGAGGGCTGGTCAGAGCCAGAGCGATCTCCCTCTCGGCAAGAAGCGGGGCAACGGCGCGCGCCTGTTCCTCGCCGTCCGCCGTGAGCGCCAGATCCGTGAAGCTGGTGTGCCAACCCGAGAGGGTCCACTCGGTTTCACCGTGGCGAATCAGAACGAGATCACCCATGAACCGTCCTCCTTCGACAGAAGTGCCGCAGCGCGTGGTCGCGGAATGTGAGCAGCCGAGGTGCATGACACGTTCGTACGGCGCAGTTCACTCGCAGTGATGTGGTCGGAAGACTCGTCACGATCGTTCAGCAGGCGGTTCGGGGGCGACATCCTGTGACCGGCGCTCACAATACGTGAGT
>NZ_JAYWVC010000008.1:0-105736 GCF_036281785.1 Streptomyces chiangmaiensis
CGGCTGACGCGTTCGGCGTGCCCCGCAGTTCCCTTGCCCCCACTCGCGTGATGCCGGGTGGCACCGCGTCCCTTCCGGGGCGCGGTGCCGTATCGCACGAGGGTCCGCCGCGTGGACGCGCGTCTCTCCCACGGTGAGCGACTAGCGCGCGATGTCCGCGTACCCCTCGATCTCCTGAGGGCCGCGCGGACCGGGACCCACATAGCGCGCGGACGGGCGCACCAGCCGGCCCGTGCGCTTCTGCTCCAGGATGTGCGCGGACCAGCCCGCCGTACGGGCGCAGGTGAACATCGACGTGAACATGTGTGCCGGGACCTCGGCGAAGTCCAGGATGATCGCCGCCCAGAACTCCACGTTCGTGGCCAGGACCCGGTCGGGGCGGCGGCTGTGCAGCTCTTCCAGAGCCGCCTTCTCCAGCGCCTCCGCGATCTCGAACCGCGGGGCGCCCAGCTCACGGGCTGTACGCCGCAGCACCCGCGCCCGCGGGTCCTCGGCGCGGTAGACCCGGTGACCGAAGCCCATCAGCCGTTCACCCTGGTCGAGAGCCTGCTTCACATACGCCTCCGCGTCACCGGTGCGCTCGATCTCCTCGATCATGCCGAGCACACGGGAGGGCGCACCGCCGTGCAGCGGCCCGGACATGGCACCGACCGCGCCGGACAGGGCGGCGGCCACGTCCGCGCCCGTGGACGCGATGACCCGGGCCGTGAAGGTGGACGCGTTCATGCCGTGCTCGGCGGCCGACGTCCAGTAGGCGTCGACGGCCGCCACGTGCTTCGGGTCCGGCTCGCCCCGCCAGCGGATCATGAACCGCTCCACGATGGAGTGCGCCTTGTCGATCTCGCGCTGCGGCACCATCGGCAGGCCCTGACCGCGTGCCGACTGGGCGACGTACGACAGCGCCATGACGGCGGCGCGTGCCAGGTCCTCACGGGCCTGCTCGGCATCGATGTCCAGGAGCGGCTTCAGACCCCACACCGGGGCGAGCATGGCGAGCGCGGACTGCACGTCCACACGGATGTCACCGGAGTGCACGGGGATGGGGAAGGGCTCGGCGGGCGGCAGCCCCGGGTTGAAGGCGCCGTCGACCAGCAGCCCCCAGACGTTGCCGAAGGAGACATGGCCCACCAGCTCCTCGATGTCGACGCCCCGGTACCGCAGGGCACCGCCCTCCTTGTCCGGTTCGGCGATCTCCGTCTCGAACGCGACGACTCCCTCGAGCCCGGGTACGAAGTCGGACATCAGGCGGCTCCTCGTGATGTGTGCGGCAGATGTGGTCTGTGGGGTTCCCGTCGGCCTCGTCCACGGGCCGGTGGGACTGAGGTGGTGGACGTCGGCTGTCAGGGGAGGTGCGCCGTCCCGGCTCCACGGTCACTGACGAAAGACTCGCGGTCCGAGACGGTCAATCCGGTGATGCCCCGATCGGTCGGCGGTCACCCAACCCGAACGGCATCTGCACGATATCCCCGGGTGCCACCTTTGGGGAGAGGAGGCGGCACTCAGTGCCACGCAGTGATGAACCGCACTCCTACGAAGTGCCAGGGGCATGGGGCAAGATGACCGGGTGACCGACCGTTTCCCGGACGAACCCGCCCCCGCCGAACCGCCCGCCGCCTCCGATGCGGAGCCGGAGATCGAACCCATCGTCGAACGTGCGGCGGCCCAGGGCCCTGCCGAGGACCTGGCTCACGATCCCGCCGAGATGCGGGCGCACTACCGTGCCGAGGGGCTCGACGAGTCGTCGCTCGCCCCCCTGCCGATGGACCAGTTCGCGCACTGGTTCAAGCAGGCGGCGCAGGCCGCGGTGGCCGGGATGATCTACGAGCCGAACGCGATGGTCGTCTCCACGGCGGACGCGGACGGCCGCATCAGCTCCCGCACGGTCCTGATGAAGGGGTACGACGAACAGGGCTTCGTCTTCTACACCAACTACGAGTCCCGCAAGGCCCAGGACCTGGCGGCCAACCCGAATGTATCGCTGCTCTTCCCGTGGCACCCGATGGCCCGCCAGGTGATCGTCACCGGGACCGCCCGCCGCACCGGTCGTGCGGAGACGGCCGCCTATTTCCGCACCCGCCCGCACGGCTCCCAGCTCGGCGCCTGGGCCAGCGCCCAGTCCTCCGTCATCTCCTCCCGTGCCGGGCTCGACGCCGCGTACGAGGAGCTGAGTGCCCGCTACCCCGAGGGCTCCGAGGTTCCCGTTCCGCCGAACTGGGGCGGTTATCGCATCACGCCCCGCACGGTCGAGTTCTGGCAGGGCCGCGAGAACCGCCTCCACGACCGCCTCCGCTATGTCGCGGAACCGGACGGCACGTGGCGGGTGGAGCGGCTGAGTCCCTGATGTCATGAGTGGGCCCGTGCGCTTCGAGCCGTCGACGTGCCCCCCGTGACGCAGACGACCCGCGAGCTCAGGTCCCTCCGCCTGACGGCGGGGGAGCCGGCCGGACGTACCGGCGAGCTCGCGGGTCGGGTGACTGCGTTGGATTAGGCCGGCTGCGCGCGTCTCGCACGCGCTGGTCCGGCGCCGAACCGAGTACGACGGCGGGCCGCTAGCCCGCAGTCACCTCTTCCGTCCGGTATTCATACATCTGCCGAACCACCTCCTTTCCGAAGTAACAGCCACCCTAAGAACCAGTCGTGCCAGGATCAACCGTTTTTCCGGGAAGTCCGCAGATCGCCTTCCAGCGGGTGCCGCGTTCGCCGCTCACGGGGTGAGCACGTCCTCCAGGAACGGCTCGACCGCCGCACGCCATGCCTCCGGCTGGTCGTAGTGGACGAGGTGCCCGGCCTCGGCGACCTCCGCGTAGCGGCCGTGGGGCAGGACACGCACCATCTCCTGTGCCTCCGCCCGGCCGAGCTCGCCGTCGAGGCCGCGGACGACCAGGGCTGGGCACCGCACCTGCGCCAGCTCCTCCCAGTGCGCGTCGTACACCCAGGTCTGGCGGGACTTCAGCATCTGCTCGGCTTCGAAGACGGGCCGCCAGCCGTCCTCGGACTCGGCCATCACCTCGGCGTAGAACTCGCCGCGGGCCGGGTTCGGGTGCTCCGCCCAGGGGTCGTCCTCGCCGAACCACTTCCGTACGTCGGCGAGCGTGGCGAAGGGCAGCGGCCAGGACTTGAACCAGTTCTCCCACTCGCGCTGCGAGGCGGCGCCGAGCGCGGAGGCGCGCATGTCACAGATGATCAGGCCGCGTACCAGATCGGGGCGTTTGGCGGCGAGCTGCCAGGCGGTCAGAGCGCCCATGGCGTGGCCGATGAGGACGGCCGGGGCGAGGCCGAGCTGTTCGAGGGCGGCCTCGGCGTCGTCGGTATAGGCCTCGCGGGTGTACGCCCCTTCGGGCGGTTTGTCGCTCTGGCCATGACCGCGCTGGTCGAGTGCGACGGCGCGGTGCCGCTCGGAGAGCCAGCGGGCTGTGGGCGCCCAGTGCGAGGCGCGTCCCATCAGCCCGTGCAGTAACAGCACTCCCGGTGCCCGCTCGTTCTCCACGGTCTTGGGAGGGTCGGCGAACTCCCACGCTGCGAGGCGTACGCCGCCCGTTCCGGTCACGTCGATGCGACGCACCATCCTCTTGGCACCCCCCTGCTCCGTTCGGACCACCCGCTTCCGCAGAGAGCGGCCGGTCCACGCGCTCGTCGTACTGCCGCTGTCGTCCTGCTGCTCCTGCTTGCGTCGCCGGTCACCGCCGTCGCCGGTTGCCGGTGCCGGCTCTGTGTGGTGCCGTCGCTCGCTGTGTCACGGGATGCGCCGGTCGGCGCAGCGCGCGGGCCGGTGGGGCCATGCCCTCCACGCTATCGAATGACTATTCGAAAATGCTGCTTCCGGAGGCAACACCCCACCTTCGAGTGACCTTCCTCGAGGATTGGCCGCCGATTCCGCGGGGAGATCTTCAGCGGGAGGCGGACCGCTCGGGGAAAAACGGTCCGAGGGGGACGACCCTGAGAGCTCGGGGCTCCGGGTCGGAACAGGGGAGGACAGGCCCCGGCGCCCTAGGGTGCCGGGGCTCTTCCCATGTCTGCGGCACATCCTTCCGCCCCCTCCCTGGCCAGGTGGCCCCGCTGCCACCCCGCGGCCAAGAGCTCTCAGGTCATATGCCTCATGCGACAGCCTCGCATGCGTACGGACCGAGCGCTGCGATTCCGCGCACTGGATCTTGGTTTCAGCAGGATCGCAGAGTCATCACAACAGCCACACTGCAGCCACACGGATTGCGGAGCTTCGCTGAACCCCGGGCCGCATCGGGGCCGTGCGGCCCGGGAGGCCGGCCGTACGCCGGGCGCACCGGGAGCCGACGGGGTGTCCTGTGGATCTCCGGGGTTCGGCCTAGCGCTTGGCCACGAACACGTGGGACGCGACCTCGGACTCCAGCTCGGCCGCCTCGCCGCCGCTGCCGACGAGGACCCCGCCCGCGGACTCCGTCACGCTGACCACCGAGCCGGGCTGCACGCCCGCCCGCCGCAGCGTGTACATCAGCTGGGCGTCGGTCTGGATGGGCTCGCCGATACGCCGTACGACGACGGTCTTGCCGTCGGTGCCCGGGTCCAGCTCGGCCAGCGACACCATGCTCGCGTCCAGGAACGGGTCCGCGCCGTCCTTCTCGCCCAGCTCCTCCAGGCCCGGGATCGGGTTTCCGTACGGGGACTCGGTGGGGTGGCGCAGCAGCTCGACGACGCGGCGCTCGACCGCCTCGCTCATCACGTGCTCCCAGCGACACGCCTCGGCGTGCACCTGCTCCCACTCCAGACCGATCACGTCGACCAGCAGGCACTCGGCGAGACGGTGCTTGCGCATCACGCGGGTGGCCAGGCGGCGGCCCTCGTCCGTCAGCTCCAGATGGCGGTCGGCGGCGACCGCCACCAGGCCGTCGCGCTCCATTCGCGCCACCGTCTGGCTGACCGTCGGACCGCTCTGGTCGAGCCGCTCGGCGATCCGGGCGCGCATGGGGACCACGCCTTCCTCCTCCAGCTCAAGGATGGTGCGGAGATACATCTCCGTAGTGTCGATCAGTCCGGACATTCGTGCCCCTCGATGAGATCTGCCGGAGGCTCGACGGCCCACCGGCGTGTGCGCTGGCCCTGGACTCAATTCTGACGCATCCCGCCGACAACCGTGGAGAGCCGCCGAAACCCGCGGCCGCCGTGCGGCCCGCCGGGCCCGGTCCGTATTGACATCCCGCTGGTCCGGACCGCAACGTGATCCGCGACACGGGCCGTCAGGGGCGCCGCGTGTGGTCGTCGCGCCCTGTGGTCGCCGTCCGTCGGGAACGGGACACCGAGACTTCGAAAGGGCGTCGCCGATGAGCAAGGAGCCGAGTGGCGGGGAGCCGCAGAGCGGGAACGAACTGGCCGGGCGATTCTTCGACGCGGCGATCGACATGCTGCGACGGGCGCGGGACGAGGACGCGGAGCAGATCGCGGCGGCCGGCACCCTGATCGCGGACGTCGTCGCCTCCGGTGGCCGGCTGTTCGCGTTCGGCGCCGGGCACTCCTCACTGGCCGCCCAGGACCTGGTCTACCGGGCGGGCGGCCTCGCCTTGATGAACCTGCTCGCGGTGCCCGGTGTCGTCGGCGTCGACGTCATGCCGGCGACGCTGGGCTCCGCGCTGGAGCGGGTCGACGGACTGGCCGGCGCGGTCCTCGACTCCAGCCCGCTCCGGTCCGGCGACCTCCTGGTGATCGTCTCCCTGTCCGGCCGCAACGCCCTCCCGGTCGAGATGGCGACGAACGCCCGCGCACGAGGGGTCAAGGTCATCGGGGTCACCTCGGTGGCGTACGCGTCGGAGACCACCTCGCGGCACGCCTCCGGCACCTACCTCAAGGACCACTGCGACATCGTCCTCGACTCGAGGATCGCGGTGGGCGATGCGACACTCACCCTCGACACCGTCCCCGCCCCCTTCGCCCCCGCCTCGACGGTCGTCACCGCGGCCCTGCTCCAGGCGGTGATGGCGACGGCCGCGGGTGTCCTCGCGGAGCGCGGCATCGAACCGCCCCTGCTGAGGTCCGGGAACGTCGACGGCGGCCACGAGTGGAACGCCCGGGTCATGCGGGAGTACGGGGACCGGATCTTCTACCGGCAGGGTTAGCCCGCACACGGCCGCCCATGGCGCGGGGCGGCCGCGCAGCCGGTGCCTATGGCTCCTCGGCCGCCCCCCACACATCGGCGAGGTCCAGCGCGGCGGCGATCCGCACCGCGACGTCCTCCCCGTACACCGCGTCGGGCCGTTCGAACCGGCTGCGCCCCGCGCCCCGCAGGAACGTCACCACGCCCAGCGTCCGGCCCCGGCTGCGCAGCACCGTGCACAGCGCGTGCACCGCGTCCGGCGGCCACCGCCGGGCGAGCGCCCACGCGCGTGCCTGCTCGGCGTCGGCGTCGCCGGCGCCCGCCCGTACGGATCCGCAGCGCGCCACGCACTGCAGGGCCGGATGCCCCTCGCCGTACCGCACGGGAAGCCCCGCCTTCCCGGCGAGCACGCTCGGTCCGGGCGCCCCGGAGGGTGTCTCGACGGCCCGCACCAGCCGTACCCGGCCCTCCCCGTCCGCCACCGAGCCGTTCGCCACTCGGTCGATCAGCGCGTGGTCGGCGAAACCCGCGAGCGCGTAGTCCAGATGGACGGTGGCCGCCTCGGCCGGGTCCTCGCACTCGGCGGCCGCTCGGGCGGCGCGATGCAACTGGTTGGAACGGAAGCGCAGCAGGGCCGCCTCCTGCTCGGTCTGCTTGGTCTCGGTGATGTCCTGGAACAACCAGCCCACGCCCAGCGGAACCGGCTCCTCGGCGAGCGGCGAGGACAACCGCAGGAACCCGCTGCGCCAGCACCGCCGCTTCTCGCCCTCGCCGGTCCGTACGCTCACCCACATCTCGGCGGGAGCGGGCGGGGCGCCCTCGGCCAGCACGTGGGTCAGGGCGCTCTCCAGCTCCTCCGCACCCTGCGAGAGCAGGTCCCCGAGGGGCCGCCCGAGCACGGCCGTCCGTCCGATGCCGAGCGCGCGGGCCGCGTGCGCGTTGACCACGGCGGGCCGCAGATCCGCGTCCACGAGGACCACACCCCAGCTCGCGTCCTCGAAGAGGGCCTCGCTCAGTGCGATGGACCGCTCCAGATCGATCTGCGCGTGGACCTCGCTGAAGGCGCAGTAGACCCCGGCGGGCTTGCCGTCGGGCCCGCGCACCGCCGCGGACTGGGTCCGTACGAGCACCCGCCCGCCCTCCTTGGTGAGGAGCGCGAACTCATGCACCTGCCGCCCGGACGACTCCATCGCGGACATCAGCCGCCCTTCGACCTCCGCGGCGTCGGCGGTCCGCACGGCCCACCCGGCGAATCCGCGCCGCCCCACCGCCTCTGCCGCGGCCCATCCGAGGATCCGCTCGGCCTCCCGGTTCCAGTGGGTCACGACCCCGTGGGCGTCGAAGGCGCACAAGGCCGCGTCCATACCGTCGAGGAGCGCGGCGAGAAGATCCGAACCATCGCGCTCGGGCTCACCCGGCCCCAGCTCGTCCGTGGTCCCACTACGCCGGGAAGCACTCACCTGAACCCCCTGCAGGCTGCTGCGTCCGCACGTACGCCGCGTTCGTCCGCACACTCGCCATCATTCAACTCGAACGTGACGCAGCCCACATCGGCTTCCGGAAAGATTCGACGAAATCGTTGCTCCCCGGATTTCCGTCCCTCCTGGCCCGCCGGCCCCACGGCGACCGTGGGTCACCCCCTGCTGACCGCCGCCAGGATCTCCGGCAGCCGTCCCGCCGTGCGCGGTGCGGCGAGGCGCAGGCCGAGCAGGGTGATCAGCGCTCCGTAGACGACGCCCGCCGGGAGCAACAGCCAGGTCCACGCGTCGCCGCCCGCGGAGACGTTCAGCCAGATCGTGGCGGCGATCACGGGTGCGGTGAGCAGGGCGGCGGCGATCATGCCGCCGAAGATGGAGATCCAGGCGAGCCCGGCCTGTCCGGGGACCACGTTCTTGTAGCCCTCCTGCGGGATGGAGTAGGGGAAGCGGGCCGAGGACCAGGCGCCGGTGGCGAGCATCGCGCCGAGGAGCGCGAAGGACAGTCCCAGCACCTCGGGCAGCTTCGGCCAGGCGCCGAGCAGCGCGGTCGTCACGACGGTGACGAGCGTGGCGTACGGCAGTGTGATCAGCAGCAGCGCCAGCGCCCGGCCGCGCAGTTCGGTGTAGGCGTCCCGGCGGGAGGAGATCGTCATCGCGACCATCCAGAAAGCGGAGGTGTCCTGCCCGAACTGGTTGTACATCTGGATGCCGAGCATCCCCGCCGCGAAGCAGGCGAAGTAGATGGATCCGGTGCCCTGGAGGGCGTTGAAGACCGGGACGATCAGTCCGATCGCGAGCGAGGTCACCCACGCCGCCTTGGTCTTCGGGTCGCGCCAGACATAGCGCAGGCTGCGCTCCATCACCGTGCCGGTACGACCCGCGGGCAGCAGCCGGGACAGGCCCGTCGAGGTGCGCTCCCGGGAGCCGGGATCCGCGGCCTGGAGCGTGGACTCGTCCGGCGAGGTCATCAGCGTCGTCAGGCTGCGTGACCACAGGGTCAGCAATCCCGCGAGCGCCACCGCGCTCAGCGCGAGTTGCGCGACCGCGAGGCCGTACGCACCGCGGCTGACGGAGTCCACGGCGCCGATCGAGGAGGCGGGCGGCACCCAGCGCAGAACGTTCTCCACCGGGTCCAGCGGGGACAGCCCGGCCGAACCAAGCCGCTGGGCACCGAAGTTGACGAGCTGCGCGCCGACCGCGATGACGAGTCCGCTCAGGACGGCCAGGTCACGGCCCTTGCGGCTGGTCAGCAGCCGGATGTTGGCGGCGGCGACGGCACGGGCGAGGGCCACGCAGACCAGCAGTGCGAGGACGACGGCGAGAACGCCGACGCCGTACGCGGCCGCTCCGTGCGCCACGGAGATCACCGCACCGGTGAACAGGCAGAGGGTGAAGAGAGGGCCGATGCCGACCAGGGAGGCCGCGAGCAGTGCCCGTACGAGAGGTTGCGGGCGCAGTGGCAGCATCACCAGGCGGGTGGGGTCCAGCGTCTCGTCGCCGCTGGGGAAGAACAGCGGCATCACCGCCCAGCCGAGCGCCAGTAGCTCGACGAGCAGGACCGCGATGGTGGCGGCGTGCGCGCTGTAGCGCAGGGCGATCAGGCCGAGCAGTTGCAGCGCGGCGATCAGCAGGACGAAGACGATGGACGTGATGTACGCGGCCCGCCGCCCGGCGGACTGGCGCAGACCGTTGCGCAGCAGGGACAGCTTGAGCCGTACGACGACGGGGGTGAGGCCCGCGGCGCTCATCGAGTGCCACCGCCGAGCCAGTCCAGGTCGGAGGCGGTGGAGCGGCCGTGCGCGCCGACGAGTTCCAGGAACGCCTCTTGGAGCGTGAGGGCGCTGCCGCGTACCTCGGCGAGCGGGCCGTGCGCGCGGATGCGTCCCGCGGCCATGACGGCCACCCAGTCGCACAGCGACTCCACCAGCTCCATGACATGGGAGGAGAAGACGACGGTGGCGCCGGAGGCGGTGTAGCGCTCCAGAACGCCGCGGATGGTCTGGGCGGAGACCGGGTCGACGCCCTCGAACGGCTCGTCGAGGAAGAGGACCTCGGGGTTGTGGAGCAGGGCCGCGGCGAGTCCGATCTTCTTGCGCATGCCGGTCGAGTAGTCGACGACGAGCTTGTGCTGGGCCCCGGCCAGGTCGAGGACGTCGAGGAGCTGGGTGGCCCGTTTGTCGACCTCGGCGCCGGGCAGCCCGCGCAACCGGCCTGTGTACGCGAGGAGTTCGCGTCCGGAGAGCCGCTCGAAGAGCCGCAGCCCCTCGGGCAGGACGCCGATGCGGGCCTTGACCTCGACCGGATCGCGCCAGACGTCGTGCCCGACCACCTCGACGGTGCCCTGGTCGGGCCTCAGCAGCCCGGTGACCATGGACAAGGTGGTGGTCTTCCCGGCCCCGTTCGGTCCGACGAGCCCGATGAACCGCCCGGCGGGCAGCTCCAGATCGATCCCGGCGACGGCGATCTGTTCCCCGAACCGCTTCCAGAGCCCCTGCACCCGTACGGCGGCCAGGCCGGCCCCTGCTCCCTCGGTCATAGGAGCACCCTAAGGGGCAAGGGCAAGCGGGCAGTGGGGAAGCGAACTCACCGGAGCAGAAGGCACGGAAGGGGTCGGGACCCACCCGCGGGCGTCAGGCGGAGCCGGCGGTTGCGGTGTGCCGGGGTGATCTTTCAGTCGCGCCCGCGTGGCGAACCGGTCCTTTCTCCTCGGGCAGTTCGGTTTTCAGAGGCGGCCGTCGGTCGTCACGATCCCGGCCACCCGGCGGCCTACCGGTCCTGTCCGCAGGCATACGCCAACGGCGAGATCAGCTCCTCCGCGTCCGGCAGCCAGCGGTTCGCGTCCGTCGGCCGGCAGACCCACTGCACGGCGCCCCGGGAGGCGTACCGGGTGGGCGGCGCGGCGACATACGATCCCTCGCCGAGGGTGACCAGGTCCAGGGAGTCGAGCGTCCAGCCTCGGTTCCGCACCAGGTCGGGAACCTTCGCCGCCGCTCCGGGAAGCACGAAGAACCACATGCGGCGGTCCGGTGTCAGAGCCACGGGCCCGAGCGACAGTTCCATCCGCTCCATACGGGCGAGTGCGAGGAAGCCGGCGGTCTCCGGGACGTCGATCGCGTCGAACGTGCGCCCGGTGGGCAGCAGGATCGACGCGGTCGGCTGCTCGGCCCACAGCCGGTGCACCACGGCCGCGCTGCCGGTCGCCTGCGTCGCCCAGCCCTCGCGCGCCGGATGGGCGCCGGGTACGGGACATGCGGCCTGACCGCAGGAGCAGCGCTGCACCCCGTCAACTGCTTCCAGCCAGGTACCCGGGAACACGTCCCAGTGGCGTTCCTCGGCGTAACGTACGGCGGCTTCCAGCAGCGAATCGCCGCGCTGCTGCGGGATGGGGGCAGCTTCAGGGCCTGCGATGGTCTCTTCCACGTTGAACACAACTCTGGTCGTCACCGGGGGTTACGCCCGTCTGTCCGCCGCCCGGGGGCCGCTTTTTGGGAATGTCCTGTCAATCCCACATGTGCGGGGGAGGAGCACCGCCTTCGAGGGCGGGGCGCACGGGTGCACGGGTGGGGGCGCGCAAGAGGAAGGGCGGCGGGGGCTGGGTAACCACCTGTGGGGTGCGGCACCAGCCTTTACCCCGGCAATCCGCGCATGTCTCGCATCAGAGGTATATCCGCTGGGCATCGATCTTCAAGGCCGGACCCTTTCGGTGCCCGGGGAGGGTGTTCCCGTCAAGCCCGGCCGCTGAAGAGACGTCGACTCGGTGCGCGGGCAGGCACCCGAGCCGTGAAGCAGGGGGTACGCATGGCCGCCAGGCCTCTCGTCGCGCGGCAGCCGAACGAACGGCTGCAGGCGCTCATCCAGGAAGCGGGCTGCTCGAACGCGGGGCTCGCCCGCCGGGTCAACATGTGCGGCGCGGAGCACGGCCTCGATCTGCGCTACGACAAGACGTCGGTGGCCCGCTGGCTGCGAGGGCAGCAGCCGAGGGGCCGGGCGCCGGCGATCATCGCCGAGGCGCTCGGCCGCAAGCTGGGGCGCACGGTCACCATCGACGAGATCGGCATGGCCAACGGCAAGAACCTCGCCTCCGGCGTGGGCCTGCAGTTCTCACCCACGGTGCTGGGCGCCATCGAGCAGGTCTGCGAGCTGTGGCGCAGCGACGTCGGACGCCGCGACTTCCTCTCCGGTTCCTCGGTCGCCGCGTCGGCGCTCGTCGAACCGAGCCGCGACTGGCTGATCTCCGGACCGGACCCCCAGGTCGCGCGTTCGGCCGGGCCGCGGGTGGGGTCCTCGGACGTGGCGGCGGTGCGTGCGATGACCCAGGCGCTGGTCGAACTGGACCACCAGTACGGCAGCGGGCATGTGCGTCCGGTCGTTGTGCACTACCTCAACAGCGTCGTGTCGGGGCTGCTGGCCGGCTCGTACCGGGACGCCGTGGGGCGCGAACTCTTCGCGGCCGTCGCGCGGTTGACGGAGCTCGCCGGGTACATGGCCGTCGACACCGGGCAGCCCGGACTCGCCCAGCGGTACTACATCCAGGCGCTGAGGCTCGCCCAGGCGGCGGGCGACCGTGGGTACGGCGGCTATGTGCTCGCCGCCTCCATGAGCCACCTCGCGGCGCAGCTCGGAAACCCGCGCGAGATCGCGCAGTTGGCCCGCGCGGCCCAGGAAGGGGCGCGCGGGCGGGTGACGCCGCGGGCGGAGGCGATGTTCCTCGCCGCCGAGGCGCGCGGACATGCGCTGATGGGCGATGCGCGCGCCGCTCAGATCGCGTCGGGACGCGCGGTCACGGCGCTGGAGGCGGCGGACACGGCGTCCGGGGACGACCCGGTGTGGATCGCCCACTTCGATGAGGCGTATCTGGCGGACGAGTTGGCGCACTGCCACCGGGACCTCGGCCAGGCCGAGGCGGCGGCGCGGCACGCGGAGGAGTCCCTGGCCGGGCACCCCGCGTCCCGAGCGCGGCGGCGGGCCATCGGATATGTGCTGCTCGCGACGGCTCAGGTGCAGCAGCGAGAGGTGGAACAGGCCTGCCACACGGGCCTGAAAGCCGTGGAGATCCTCGGCACCCTGCGGTCCAACCGTGGCGCCGAGTATCTGGAGGACTTCCAGCAGCGGCTCGAGCCGTACCGGGACGAGGCGGTGGTACGGGAGTTCGGGGCACGGCTGGACCTCGCGACGGCGGCCTAGCCGTGGGGCTCCGCTTCGGAGTGCCCGTACGTGCCTTCGAGGCACCTTACGGGGCTCCCGCATAGGTGTGAAAGTCCGGCGAACGAAAGGTGTCCGATAGGTGAAGGTGTCGAAGAGGACGTAAACAGCGCCCCGCGCGGCGGCTTTGTTACCACTGTCACACGGGTATGAGGTCAGGCCCTGTGCTGCGTGGCATGCGGCTCGGGGGACCCGGTAGCGTGAGCCGACGATTCCGAAAGTCCCCCATTCGTAGGAGTCCCGGTGACGCAGAGTGGACAGGGCGAAGGGCCCTCGCCGCGGCCCGCGCGCGAAGGCATCGTGCTGCCCTCCGACGGCGGCGAGCCCCTGCTGCCGGGCCAGGCGGGCGGAGTGAACGGCTCCGCGGTTCCGGCGGGCGGTCGCCATGCGGCGGCTGCGGGCAGCCCCGAGGGCCACAGTGCCCCGGCGGGCGGTCAGGCCTGGGGTCAGCCGTGGGGGCCGGGGCAGTCGCCCCAGGCACCGTCGGCGGCCCAGGGCTGGGGCGGCGACGCGGAGCAGCAGTGGGGCGCACCCGAGCAGTCCGGGGCGGCGTCCGCACCGGACTGGGGCGCCCCGGGGGCCCAAGCCCAGCCCTCCTGGGAGAGCGCGGACCAGCAGTCGGGCGGCTGGAGCGGGGCTGCGGCCGCCCAGCAGCCGCAGGCCGCATCGGGACAGCCTCTGCCTGCCACCGCCGGCCCGCTGCCGCCCGAGGGTGCGCAAGGGCCGTCGTACGGCCTGGACGGACAGCTCCCGCCCCAGGGCGCCTACGAACACCGGCAGGTCGCCCAGCCCCTGCCGCACGCCATGCACTCCGCCCCCCTGCCCCCCGCGGACGAGGGCGCCACCCAGTACATCCCGCCGGTGGCGCTCGGGCCCGACGAGGGTGCGACGCAGTACATCCCGCCGGTGGCGGCGGGGGCGCTGCCGCCCGAGATGCCCGGTGACGCCGCGACGCACTTCCTCGGCAGGGCCGAGGGCTCCCCGGCGGCCGCTCCGCTGCCGCCCGCCGATCCGGACGCCCAGGCCACGCAGTACATTCCGCCCGTGCCCGAACAGCCGGGTCCGGCACCCTACGGAATGTCCACACCCGCGGGCGACCGGCAGACGCCGGCGGAGTTCGACAATCTGTTCCGGCACGCCGCGGGCGGTGCGGACGCCACCCAGCATCTGCCGCGGTTCGACACGGCGGAGCCGCCGGGCCCCCCGATGGGACGGGCGGCCGGACGACGCGGCGACGACGGCGGCGGCCGTGGTCCCTCGCGGGTGCCGCTCATAGCGGCCGTCGGGATCGGCATCGTCGTCCTCGGCATCGGAGCGGGCGCCCTGCTCGGTGGCGGCGGAGGCGCCGACGACAAGAACGGCAGCAGCAAGAACGTCTCTGCGACCGGTCCGGCCACGGACTCCTCGCCCTCAGGGTCCGGGGACCTCGCCAGGCAGCAGGCCGTCGCGCTCGACAAGCTTCTCGCCGACAGCGGCAACAGCCGCGACGCGGTGATCAAGGCGGTCGCGGAGGTCAAGGCCTGCCAGAACCTCGGCCCGGCGGCCACCGACCTGCGTAACGCGGCCCAGCAGCGAAACGGCCTGGTCGCCCGGCTGTCCAAGATCGCGGTCGACAAACTCCCCCAGCACGACGCGCTGACCGCCTCGCTCACCACCGCGTGGAAGGCCTCAGCGTCCGCCGACACCCACTACGCCGTCTGGGCGGACCAGGTCGCGGGCAACAAGAAGGCGTGCAGGAAGGGCCACGCCCCAACCAACCGCCAGACCGAAGCGGGCAACCGTGCCAGCGGTACGGCCAGCGCCGAGAAGGAGAAGGCCGCGCGGCTGTGGAACGCCATCGCCCAGAAATACGGCCTGACCCAGCGCCAGCCCCGGCAGCTGTGAACACCGCAGTGTGCGCCGCCGCTGCGAAACCGTGCGGCGCACACCCTGGGAGAGTCCGTTCGCTCCCCAGGCTCGCACCACCTACTCGGTGGCCGTGCTCTCCAGCGTCTTCGAGACGTTCACGAAACCCTTGCGGGCTGCCACCAGCTGACCGTCACGCACGACCTGGAAGGTCACGCTCGAGTTGATCAGCCGGGGGAAGTCGACCACGGCGGTCAGGTCCTGGAAGCGCCAGCGCAGGGTCGGGGTGAGCCCGCCCGTGTCGACCTTCAGGCCGTTGTCGAGAGTCGAGCGGATCGTGTTCGCGGTCACCTCGCCGCCACCGAGCGAGTCGACGACCTTCTTCAGGACCGTGTAAGCGATCCAGGTGGTCTGCACGCCCGCGTCCGCCGGGTCGATCCGGTTGTCGCCGAAGGCCGCCTCGCGGATCACCTTCTTCAGCGGATCCCAGCGCTTGTCCGTCGACTCCGGGTACCAGCCGGTGACGTACGCCCCTTCGTAGGGCCCCGAACCGCCGCCCGACTCATTGATGATCGACTGGTCGACACTGCCGAGTACGGAGGCGGTGCGCACCGTCGGGTACTCGGTGCTCAAGCGCCGGAAGGAGTCCATGAACGTGCCGGTGCGGGAGTCCAGCGAAGGCACCACGCACCCCTTCTTCTCCGGGTTCGCGGTCGCCTCCCGCAGCGCCTCACGGGCCTGGGAGTCGAACGCGGTGGCGTCCTCGGCGGCGCGCACGTCGTCGCCCGGAGTGTGGCCGGCCGCCTTCAGCCCGGAGTCCAGCAGCACGGGCAGCTGGTCGCCCGCCACGGTGTCGGGCCGCACCATCGCGACGGGCCCGCAGCTCTTGCCCAGTTCCTCGCCGAGGCCGGCCAGCAGCGCGGGCTGGCCGCCGTTGACGGGGTAGGAGAGCACGCTCTTGAACTCGTCGTCGGTCAGGCCGTAGCCGCCTATGTAGGGGATGCCCGCCGACTCCAGCGGTGAGAGGAAGGAGGAGCCGAACTGGCTGTAGGAGCCGACGACCGCGACAGCCTTCTTCTTGACGGCGAGCCGGGCGCACTTGGCGGCGCCCACGTAGTCGTTGTGGTCGTTGCAGGTCAACACGTTCAGCTTGCGTCCGTTGAGGCCGCCGTGCGCGTTGACCCAGCGCGCGTACGCACTCGCCATGGCCGGCATGCCCGGCTTGTTGGTGGCCGACGTGTCCTGGGGCGCCCAGGTCATGACGGTGACGGTGTCGTCCCCGGAACCCCCCGAGATACCGGGGACGACACCGCATGCCGCGGCCAGCGACGCACAGGCCACCAGTGCTCCCGCGGCGATCAGCGCCGTCTTGACGCGGGGAGTCGCTTTCCTGCGGACGGCACCCTGAACGCTCGGGCCGGTGGGGGAGGAGCTGGTACGTTGCCTGCCGGTCATGGACACACACGATTCCCCCACATCACTAACCCTCGTGCGATCAGTGGTCAACGAGAAGTGACGTAGAGGTGAATTGCGGGGGTCGATGGTCCGGATTTCACAGGGAACGTACTATCGATGACCGTGCAAGGTTCGGAGAGCTCTTCCCGTCGCGGCCGTCGCTCGTCCACCATGGGCGGCATGCCCCTGAATGACATGCCGTGGTGGCGCTGGCGCAGCAATGTGCGCTCGGCGCTGCACATGCTCTCCGATCCGGTGTTCCAGCGGGACGTCTGGCTGGCCGGCGTCGAGGGGTACGGGGACGTCACCGACGCCGTGTACCGTCTCGTCGAGGACACCTGGCTGGACAACTGGTCCGCCGAGAAATACGTCGGCACGATCTTCCGCGACTCGCAGGAGGCGGCGCTCGTCGACACCGCGGTGCTGCGCGTGCTGCGGATCATGCACCAGGTCGGGCCCGACGCGGAGGTGGTTGTGTACCTCAACCACCACGGGTGGCCGGAGGCGGTGCGGGCGGCGCGCGACGCCCATGTGCGGCTCGCGACGAGCGACGGCGAGGATCCCGACACCCCGCCACGGACGCTCGAGGTGCTGCGGATCGTCACCCGGACCGCGTAGGCCACCCACTGTGCGGTCCGGGTGGCGGAACGGCGGTCCGCGCCGGTCCGCCGTCATGAGACCCTGGCCCGCATGACTGAGCTGTCCACCCGAGCCACGGTCCCCGCCCACCAGTACGTCCTCACGCTCTCCTGCCCGGACAAGCAGGGGATCGTGCACGCCGTGTCGAGCTATCTGTTCATGACCGGCTGCAACATCGAGGACAGCCAGCAGTTCGGCGACCACGACACGGGACTGTTCTTCATGCGGGTGCACTTCTCGGCGGAGGCCCCCGTGACCGTGGACAAGCTGCGCGCCAGCTTCGCGGCGGTCGGCGACTCCTTCCAGATGGACTGGCAGATCAACCGGGCCGACGAGAAGATGCGTGTCGTCCTGATGGTCAGCAGGTTCGGACACTGCCTGAACGACCTCCTTTTCCGTGCCCGGACCGGTGCGCTGCCCGTCGAGATCGCGGCCGTGGTGTCCAACCACAGCGACTTTGCCGAGCTGGTGGGGTCGTACAACATTCCGTTCCACCACATCCCGGTGACGAAGGACACCAAGCCGGAGGCCGAAGCCAGGCTGCTGGAGCTGGTGCATGAGCTGGACGTCGAGCTGATGGTCCTGGCTCGTTACATGCAGGTGCTCTCGGACGACCTGTGCAAGCAGCTCAGTGGCCGGATCATCAACATCCACCACTCGTTCCTGCCGAGCTTCAAGGGCGCGAAGCCGTACCACCAGGCGCACGCGCGCGGTGTGAAGCTGATCGGTGCCACCGCTCACTACGTCACGGCCGACCTCGACGAGGGCCCGATCATCGAGCAGGAGGTCGAGCGCGTGGGTCACGGCGTGACCCCGGACCAGCTGGTCGCGATCGGCCGCGACGTCGAGTGCCAGGCGCTGGCGCGCGCGGTCAAGTGGCACGCCGAGCGCCGCATCCTCCTGAACGGCCGGCGGACGGTGGTCTTCGCCTGAGACCGGGCCTACATCCGGCTCAGCGACGCCGCCGCGAACAGCACGTCCCTGATCGCCTCGCGGTCGCCGACCTGGCCCGCGACCGCATCCTGGGGCGGCACATGCCCCGCGGCCAGGCGGCAGAACTCCACCCCGTCGAGTGCGACGTGCGCCACCTCGTGCTCGGCCGAGGCGACCGCGCCGGGGGAGTCCAGGGCGATCAGCCACTCGCCACCGCCCGAGCCCTCGATCTCCAGGCGCAGGGTGCGTCCGGGCTCGCCCGCCGGCACCAGGCGCCGCGTACGGCCGGGCGCGGCCAGTCCGGCCTGCCGCCGGGCCGCCAGCACCGCGGGGAGCAGGCGCGCGCCCAAGTCGATCATGCTGTTCAGATGACGGGGCGCCGGCGGCTCGTACGGGTAGTCGATGGCGTTCGCGATGTCCTCCGCGTGCACCCAGCACTCGAAGGCCCGGTCCAGCATCGCGTCCTGCAACGACAGTGCGAATCCGCCGTACGACACGGCGAGCCCGCGGGAGTCCCCGCCGGTGAAGGACAGCGTCCGCACCAGGTTGTGGCTCTGCTCCCGCCAGGGACCGCGGACGGAACGGGTGGGCGGGAAGTGTGAGGCGCGCCAGTACGCCTCCGTGCGGCCCTCGGGCGTGCCGTCCACGCCGGTCACATCCCCGAGCGGGTCGTCGAGCCCCAGCGCGACCGCCACCAGCCCGTCGACGCAGAGCAGGTGCGCGATCACCCCGGCGACAGTGGTGCGGCGGCTCGCCGGTCCCGTCCCGTCGAACCAGCGCAGCCGCACCGGGGTGTGCCACTCCGCGTCGCCGATGTCCTGCAGCAGGGCGTCCAGGCGCGCGGCCTCGGCGTCGAACGGGGCCACCCACTCCGGTACCGGGATCCGCGGCGGGCGCCGGTCGAGACAGCTCTGCAGGACGCGGGTGCGCAGGGCCGGGTCGAGGTCGAGGCTCTCCGGGCGCTGCAGCAGCCCCACGGCCTCGCGCAGCTGCCGCGCCTCGTCCGCGCAGGGTCCGCAGTCTCCGAGGTGCGCCTCGACGGCCGCCGTCTCCTCGGGTGAACAGGCGGCGAGCGCCCAGGCTCCGAGCAGCGACGTCAGCACCCGGTGCTCGAGCACGAGCGACGGGGCAGAAGCCGAAGGCGCGAGCGAGGGTTCCGGATCGGGCAACGGCAGCCCGGAGTCCTCGACGGAACTGCGCGGCGGCGGGATCCGGGGCGCCCGCCCGGAGCCGCCCGGCCCGTCGGCTCCGGGGCCGCCGGGGTCCCGGGGTCCATCGGAGGCGCCGTTCCCTCCGGAGCCCGGGCCGGCCTGCCGGCCGTCGCCGGATCGCCCCGTGCCGTCGTTCCCGCTCGTGTCCGAGTCGTCAGGTCCGCCCGTGCCGCCGTTCGCCGGTGCGCCCGGCTCTCTCGGTCCACGCGTGTCACCGCGGGGTACCGTCCCGCCGGCGCCGTCCCTGGGTTCCCCGTGCCCGGGCGCCTCGCCGCCGTCGGCGGACTGGGTGCCCTGGCCCCCGTGGGTGCCGTACCTCTCGTGCTCCGCGTACCCCCCGAAGCGCTCCGCCTTGGTCACCAGGCCTCCTCCGGTTCGGGAGGGACGCCCGAAGGGCCTGTCTCGTGGGCCGTGGACAGCAGTTGGAGGCCGAGGCGCAGGCGACGGCGGGCCTCCTCCTCCTCGATGTCGAGGTCGGCGGCGGTCTGACGGTAGTCCCGGCGCTGGAAGTAGGCTTGCTCGAGCGCTGCGCGCAGCGGCACCGGCATCGACGTCACGATGAAGTCCGCGCGCGCCGCGATCGAGGCCTGGCGCACCCTGCGCTCCAGGTCCTCGGGGGTGCCCTGCCCGCCCTGGGCCAGCGCGGCGGTCTCGGTGGCGCGAAGCCGCTGCACCGCGAGCCGGTGGGTCAGCATGGCGACCCAGGACCGGAGGGGACCCTGCTTCGGGTCGTACGACTCGGGGTTCTCCCAGACGTGGACGAACACCTCTCGCGTGATGCCGTCGGCCGCCTCCTCGTCCCCGAGCACGCGGTGGGCGAGGCCGTGCACGAGCGAGGCGAACCGGTCGTAGCACTCACCGAGCGCCGCCGCCTCGCCCCGGGCGAGCCTCTGTTGCATCCTTCGGTCCCACCGGGGCGGTGCGTCCTTCTTCGCCATACGGCCCCCTCGCCCCTGGTCGTGCCCGGCGCCCTGTTCCGATCCAGCCTTTGTCTTCTGCCACCTCGAATGTAGTCGGCACGTCGAACGACGCACGTCCCTTTGCGGCAATGTGCGCCCCTCGACGAGCCGCAGGTGATAAGGACTCTCGGACGGGACCGGTGGTTCGACGGGGGGGCTTACCCCCGATGAATGACGATCAGGCATGAACGAATGCGATCGTTACCGATTGATTTGGCTCGTCTACTACGCGCTTTCGATCGGAATTTCGGTGTTTCATGGTGGGTCATCGGGGCAGCCGCGCCTGAAGGAAGCGAAGGGACTGCTTCCATTTTCGGTCGGGACGCGGGTGAGCGGGAGGCATGGCGGTGACACTCGAAGTGGCCTTCGGGGAGCGCGGCGAGTGGGCCGTGCTCCAAGTGGCGGGCGAGCTGGACCTGGTGACATCGCCGGTGCTGCGTCAGCGGGTGCACGACGCGGTGGCGGACGGCCGTCACCACGTCGTCCTGGACCTCTCCGACGTGGTCTTCTGCGACTCCAGCGGTGTCGGCGTACTGATCGCCACCCGTCGGCTGATCCGCTCCTGCCAGGGCCGGCTCAGACTGATCCTGCCCGGGCGCAGCGGAGGGGAAGGCTCCCACGTCAACCGGGTGCTCGCCGCCCTCGGTGTGCGCCGCCTCTTCGACGTGTACCCGGACGTCACCTCGGCCGTCGACGACGAGGCCGGCCCCCTGTCCGCGTAGCCGCACGGGCGACTTTCCGCCGCGCGACATCACATGTGGTCCTGCCCACTCCTGCGGCACGGCATGGTCCACGGAAGGTCGCAGTACGGCCACACTGTTGTCGCGGAATTCCTGCGGTCTTGGTACAAGCGTCGTTTTCCGTCTCCCCGGACGCCCGGCACGTCGTACGCTCCGTGCGAGATACACCCCCGATGTCACGTAAGGCGGCCCGAAACACATGGTCAGCACCGAGTACGAGCGCAGGATCGCCGCCCGGTTCGCCACCTTCGACCAGGACGGCAACGGCTACATCGACCGCGAGGACTTCAGCGCGGCGGCCAAGGCGGTCCTCAACGAGTTCGGCACCGCGGCGCGGTCCGAGCAGGGGCAGGCCCTGTACGCCGGGGGTGAGGCGTTCTGGCAGGGCATGGCCGGGATAGCGGACCGGGACGGTGACCAGCGCATCACGCGCGAGGAGTTTGTCGGCGGCGCGGTCAAGCGGCTGCGCGACAATCCGGACCGGTTCGCCGAGATCGCTCGTCCGTTCCTGCACGCGGCACTCGCCGTGGCGGACTACGACCGCGACGGCGCGGCCACGGTGGAGGAGGCCGTGCGCGTCCTGAAGGCCCTCGGTGTCCACGAGGACATCGCCCGGACGGCCGCGGTGGCGCTGGACGCGGACGGTGACGGCAAGGTGGGCGAGGCCGAGGTCGTGGCCGCGTTCGCGCGCTACTTCACCGTCCCCGAGTAGCGTTCGCGCAGTTTGTACTTGAGCACCTTCCGCAGGGTTTCGTTGCGCGGAAGGGCGTCCACCAGCTCCAGCTGCTCCGGCAGTTTGTGCACGGACAGCCCTTCCGCGCGCAGGTACGAGGTGACCGCCGGGAGAGTCAACCCCTCGGTGCCCGCGGCCGTTTCGACCACCGCGCAGACCCTTTCGCCGCGCTCCTCGTCGGGCAGTCCGATCACCGCGACGTCCTGGACGGCGGGGTGCCGGTACAGCAGGTCCTCGATCTCCTTGGCGGAGATGTTCTCGCCCTTGCGGATGATGACGTCCTTGAGACGTCCGGTGAGCACCAGGTGACCGCTGTCGGTGAGACGGCCGAGGTCGCCCGTGACGAGGAACCCTTCCTCGTCGAACGCCTCCGCCGTCTGGGCCGGGTCCAGATACCCCTGGCAGACGGCCTCTCCCCGAAGACGCACCTGCCCGTCCACGATCCGTATCTCCATCCCCTCCGGCGGCCGCCCTTCGGTCGTCGCCAGGTTCTCCGCGGAGTCGTCCGGTGACCCCATCGTGATCATCGGCACCTCGGTCATGCCGTACCCGTGGGTGAGCTGCACACCCATCTCCCGGACTACTGCGTGGTAGACCTCGGGGGGCTTGGGCGCCCCGCCGCCCGCCAGCAGCCGCAAGGTCGGGATCACCTTCACGCCCGGTTGTCTGCGCTGCTCCGCGAGGAACATCGCGTAGAAGGCGGTCGACCCGCCGGCCACCGTCACCCCGTGCCGGCGGTAGCCCTCCAGTGCTTCCGGCAGCGCGAACTGCTCGAACATCACCGCGGGGAACCCGTACAGCAGCAGCATCACCGTGTAGTCGGGTCCGGCGATATGGGCATAGGGGAAGGCCATCGAACCCACGTCGTCCTGCGACAGGTGCAGCGCGTGCGCGAGGCAGGAGCCGCCCGCGATCAGTGAACGGTCCGTGTGCAGCACGCCCTTGGGGTCGGAGGTCGTCCCCGAGGTCCAGTAGATCCACCGGACCGAGGTGCCGTCGGCGGGCGGAGCCGGCAGGACGGACGGATCCCCGTCGGGCAGGCCGTCGCCGGAGTACGCCTCGAAGACCCCTTTCGCGCCGAGCCGACGCGCCATCGCCGTGTGGTCGAAGCCCCGCCAGGTGCCTGGGACCGCGAAGAACTCCGCCTTCGACGCCCGCAGCGCGAAGCCGACCTCCCGGTCGCGGTAGTAGGGGATGACCGGCGTCTGCACGGCGCCCAGGCGGGCCAGGGCGAAGGACACCAGGGCGGTCTCGATCCGGGTGGGCAGCTGCCAGGCGACCACCGTTCCCGGGCGTACGCCCATGCCGTACAGCCCCGCCGCCACCCGCTCGGCCCGCTCGCACAGCTCGCCGAACCTCAGGGAGCGGTCGTCCTGGAGGAGCACGGGCCGGTCGGGGGTGAGGTCGGCGCGCCGGGCGGCCAGTTCCCAGAGCGTCCGGGACGTGCCCAGCGCATGCGCGGTGTCGTTCACGGCGGAGCCCCCTGTAGCTGACGGACAGTCAGATCTTTGGCAGAGCGTAGGGCTCGCCGCCTTGTCGGTCCAGGGGTGCGGGACTAACCTTCCGGAGAGAGTGATCTGACGGGCCATCAGATAAGTGCCGCCAGGCGGAGGGGACTCATGACCGAACTGCCCCGCATCATCAGTGTCGACGACCACGTGATCGAGCCCGCGCACCTCTTCGAGACCTGGCTGCCGAAGAGGTACCGGGAGCGCGGACCGAAGCCGCTGACCGCCGGGATCGGGGAGCTCGCCTATATCGGCGGCAAGTACCGGATCACGATGGACCCGCAGGGGCCGCCGACCGACTGGTGGATCTACGAGGACCTGAAGTTCCCGTACAAGCGCAACATCGCCGCCGTCGGCTTCGACCGCGACGAGATGACCCTGGAGGGCATCACCCGGGAGGAGATGCGGCGCGGCTGCTGGGACCCGGTGGCGCGGCTGAAGGACATGGACCTCAACCATGTCGAGGCCAGCCTCTGCTTCCCGACCTTCCCCCGCTTCTGCGGTCAGACCTTCGCCGAGGCGCACGACAAGGAGGTCGCCCTGGCCTGTGTGCGCGCGTACAACGACTGGATGGTCGAGGAGTGGTGCGGCGACAGCGGCGGCCGGCTGATCCCGCTGTGCCTCATCCCCCTGTGGGACGTCGACCTCGCGGTCGCCGAGATCAGGCGCAATGCCGCTCGCGGGGTGAAGGCGGTCACCTTCTCCGAGATCCCCACCCATCTCGGCCTGCCGTCCATCCACTCCGGCCACTGGGACCCATTCTTCGCGGTGTGCGAGGAGACCGGCACGGTCGTGAACATGCACATCGGATCGTCCTCCCAGATGCCGGCCGCCTCCCCGGACGCCCCGCCCGCCGTGCAGGCCTCGCTCTCCTTCAACAACGCAATGGCCTCGATGATGGACTTCCTGTTCAGCGGCGTGCTGGTGCGGTTCCCGCGGCTCAAGCTCGCCTATTCCGAGGGGCAGATGGGCTGGATTCCCTACGCCCTGGAGCGTGCCGACGACGTCTGGGAGGAGCACCGCGCGTGGGGCGGCGTCCGCGACCTGATCCCCGAGCCGCCGTCGACGTACTACTACCGGCAGATCTTCTGCTGCTTCTTCCGCGACAAGCACGGCGTCGCCTCCCTCGACGTGGTCGGCCGCGACAACGCGACCTTCGAGACCGACTATCCGCACGTCGATTCGACCTTCCCGCACACCAAAGAGGTCGCGCTCGACCATGTGAAGGGCCTCGACGACGAGACCGTCCACAAGCTGATGCGCGGCAACGCGATCCGGATGCTCGAACTCGACCTGGACCGGTAGTGGACCTCGCCGACTCGCCCGAGGAGGAGGAGTTCAGGTCGCGGCTGCGGCGGTGGCTGGCCGAGGTGCTGCCCACGCTGCCCCCGAAGCCGTCCGCCCACGACTGGCCGGCCAGACGCGTCTTCGACCTCGGCTGGCAGCGCATGCTGTACGACGCCGGCTACGCGGGGCTGCACTGGCCCGTGGACGCGGGCGGGCGCGGGGCCACCCCCGCCCAGCACCTGATCTTCCTGGAGGAGTCCGAGAAGGCGGGCGCGCCCTATGTGGGGGCCAACTTCGTGGGGTTGCTCCACGCGGGACCGACGATCGCCGCCGAGGGAACGCCCGAGCAGCGGGCGCGCTGGCTGCCGCCCGTGCTGCGCGGGGAGGAGGTCTGGTGTCAGGGGTTCAGCGAGCCGGAGGCGGGCTCGGACCTCGCGTCGCTGCGTACGCGCGCGTGGCGGGACGGTGACGGCTACGTGGTGAGCGGGTCCAAGATCTGGACCTCGCACGCCGAAGTCGCCGACTGGTGCGAACTGCTGGTCCGGACGGACCCTGAGGCTCCGAACCACAAGGGCATCACCTGGCTGGCGATGCCCATGGACGCGCCGGGCATCACCGTACGGCCGCTGCGGACGCTCGCCGGATCGACCGAGTTCGCCGAGGTGTTCCTCGACGAGGTGCGGGTGCCGCTGGACAACCGGGTCGGTGCCGAGAACGACGGCTGGCGCGTGACCATGGTGACGCTGTCCTTCGAACGCGGCACGGCGTTCGCCGGGGAAGTGGTGGCCTGCCGGCGCGTTCTCGGTGAGCTGGCCCACGAGGCCCGTGGGAACGGCCGATGGGACGACGTACCGCTGCGACGAAGGCTCGGCCGGCTGAACGCGGAGTTCCGCGCGCTGTGGCGGCTCACTCAGTGGAACGTGAGCGAGGCGGAGAAGACCCGCGGAGTACCGGGCCTCGGGGGTTCGGTCTTCAAACTCAGGTATGCGCACGCGCGTCAGGAGCTCTACGACACCGCTGCCGAGGTGCTGGGCGCGGAGTCCCTCGACCTCGGCCGCCCCTGGACCCTCGACCGGCTGTCGTCGCTCTCGTACACGATCGCGGCCGGCACCTCGCAGATCCAGCAGAACATCGTGGCGGAACGCATCCTCGGACTGCCGAAGGGGCGGTGACGCACGCCATGCACTTCCAGCCGACCGACGACCAACGGGCGTTGAAGGACGCGATGCGCGCACTGCTGGCGGGCCGCTTCGGCCGGGACGCGCTGCGGGCCGCCGTCGACCGGCCCGGTGTCCTGGACCGCACACTGTGGCGGGAGCTGGGCGGGGCGGGCTTCTTCGCCCTACGGCTGCCCGAGACGGACGGCGGGGTCGGTCTCGGACTGCCCGAGGCGGTGCTGGTCTTCGAGGAGGCGGGGCGGGCGCTGCTGCCCGGTCCGCTGGTGGCCACACATCTGGCGGCCGGACACGTGGCGGGCGCGGCGACCGGCGAGACGGTGGTCACGGCCGCCTTCGGCGGGTGCGTGGAGTGGCTGGCGGAGTCGGACGCCGCACTCGGGGACGTGACCGGTGCCGTTCCGGTCGCCTCGGTGGACCCGCTGACGCCGTTGCACCGGCTGCCGTGGCCG
The DNA here is from genome assembly GCF_036281785.1 of Streptomyces chiangmaiensis. NCBI lineage: Bacteria > Bacillati > Actinomycetota > Actinomycetes > Kitasatosporales > Streptomycetaceae > Streptomyces > Streptomyces chiangmaiensis. The sequence continues at coordinate 25,679 of NZ_JAYWVC010000008.1, forward strand.
GTCAGGAGCGCCGACGGCGACGCGCCGGGTCCCGTCGCCGTCCTGCTCACCGCCGCCGAACAACTCGGCGGCGCGGCCCGGGTCTGCGAGCTGGCGGTGGAACACGCGCGGACCCGGGAGCAGTTCGGACAGCCGATCGGGGCCTTCCAGGCGGTCAAGCACATGTGTGCACAGAGCCTGGTACGCGTGGAGACGGCCCGTGCGGCGGTGTACGCGGCCGCCGTCACCGCCGATGCCGTCGACATCGCCGCCGCCCGTCTGCTCGCCGACGAGGCGGCCGTCCGCGGTGCCCGTGACTGCCTCCAGGTGCACGGCGGCATGGGATTCACCTGGGAGTCCGATGTGCACCTCTTTGTGAAACGGGCATGGGTGCGGACGCAGCGCTCGGGTTTGGCCACGGAGAGTGATGAACTCTTGGCTTCCGGCCTGCTGTCCGAGGCGGTGTGAGCGCCTCTGGGTAGGCGTTCTGCGGGTCGGTCGTCGATGATGTCGCGGATTGTGGCAATCCGGCGTCACTGAGCGTTGATACCGGGTTGTGTCCTACGCGTGACTTGTCACGGACTGGAGTCGGCGGGGTGCTCGGGTACCTTGTGTGGGATGCGAGCGGTTCCGAGTCCGAGCCACTCCGGTGCGACCCCTGTGGCGGCGCCGGATCCGGCTCCGCGTGCCGCCCGCAGGGCAGGACGGTCCGTCGTACCTGCCTGTTCGACTCGTCACGGCAAGGGTCGCACAGTATGCCGCACGCGTACTCCTTCGCGCTGGAATATGCCCGAAGCGCTTGTTGGGGTGACTGTACGTCAACCATGCTGTCATGCAAGGGAATCACGGTCCGTGATCCCGGTTCCTGCCATGCAGACGATGACCATGATCGTGGCCCTTGCAAGGCGCGAGGCGATGTGTCCGCCGGTTCGGATGGTGTGAGCGGTGCAGGTGCTTCAAGTGCAGCTGGAGATCCGGCCCGACGCCGCGGAGGTGGGGCGGGCTCGCCGATGGGCCCGCTCCCGGCTCGTGGGGTCGGGCATAGCGGTGGACGAACCACTGGCCGAGACGCTGGTTCTGCTCGTCTCCGAACTCGTCACCAACGCGGTGGTGCACACCGGCTGTCCCGCCGTGCTGCGTCTGCTGCTGACGGGTGTGCGGGACGACGCCTCCGGCGCTCCGGCCGGGACGGTCCGACTCGAGGTGACCGATGCCAGCGCCCGGCCGCCGGTTCCCCGGCGTGCGATGGGTGACGAGACGGGTGGCCGCGGCCTGGAGCTCGTCGACGGCCTCGCGGACCGCTGGGGCTGGGATCTGGAGGGCGTGGGCAAGCGCATCTGGTGCGAGGTGGACCGCTGTGCGGCGGGGGCCGTGGGCAGGGTCGCGACGTACGGAGTGGGCGTGGCGCCCCAGGAGTTCGCATTCGGCGTGGTGTAGCCGGAGAGGGTCCCGGCGTCCCGGACGCCGGGTGCGCGCGCCTGTCTGTGCGGCCGCACGGGCTTCGGGGACTCGGAGCGGGCCGGCAACGGGTGCGCCGTGCCGTGCTTCCGTACGCGCCGTCATAAATGGTGCAAAGGTGATGAATCACCTTGTTGCTGTTGACGTAACGTATTCGTTTGATCACGCTTATGGTCAGCGATTCGCCGTGAGGGGACGCCGAGGGCTCCGGTGACGGGAGTCCTCGACGAGTGCGGGTTGTGATTCGGCGTCGGCTCCTCGCGGGGCGGACGGTCCGCCGGGCCGTCCGGGGAGCAGGGCGGGTACGCCGAGCCGGATGGCGGTGCGCGGTGCCGTGCTCGGGGTGAGTCGGAGGTACCTCCCGCTCGAGCGTGGTCGAGAGTGGAGGAGGCGCGCCGCCACCCGGCCCTTCTCTGTACGGGCTGTCCCTAGAGGATCGCCACCGGCGCCACGGGGGTCCCTGTTCCGCCGACGAACGGTTCCGGCATCGCCGACAGCAGAAAGGCGTAGCGCCCCTCTTCTCCACAGGCTGTGGACAACTCTTCGAGATTCCAGTTCTGGCCCTGCAACATCCCCATCTCCACCAGGTCGAGGGCGTGGACGGGCAGCCACAGGTCGTCGATCTCGGGAGGAAAGATCTCAAAGGTAAGCGTGTCGTTCGCGACCGCCGCCACATCGCGCGCGTGGAACCACTCCGGGGTCCGCACGGACAGCCCCGGCGACGGATACCCGTACCCGTGCTTGTCGCCCGCCAGATAGGTCATGATCTGTCCGGTCCGCACGAGAACGATGTCCCCGGCCCGTACGCGGATACCGGCGAGTTCCTCTGCGGCGTCCAGGTCCTCCGGGGTCACGGCGTACGCGCCGTCGAGCCGCTGCCGGCCGAGCGCGCGGGGCACGTCGAGCAGCACTCCGCGGGAGACGATGTACCGCGGCTTGTCGATCCCCCCGAACGCGGCGCCGCCGTGCGGCGTGATCGTGCCGGCCGGGCGGCCGTTGTAGAGCTTCCCGGAGTGCGAGACGTGGGTGAGCGCATCCCAGTGGGTGGCCGCCTGGAGCCCCATGGTCACGGCGTCGTCGCTGCACGCCACGCTGCCGGGGCCGAAGATCTCCTGGTTGATCTGCACCATCACATGCAGCGGATTGACCCTGCCGGGGATGACGCCGGTCTGCACGCCGTCCTGCTGGAGGGGCAGGGCGAGCGGAATGCGCCGGCCGCTGCGCACGCAGGCCGCGGCCTCCCGCACCACCTCGTCGGTGATGAGGTTCAGGGTTCCGATCTCGTCGTCGTCGCCCCAACGCCCCCAGTTGTTCACGCGCTTGGCCATCTCCTGGAACTCGGCCGGCAGTGACATGAGTCCTCCCCGGGGCTTGTCTCCGAGTGTCTGACGGGACATAAAATCTAACGACTCGTCAGAAACTGCGGGAAGGGGCCGGGCGTGGGGAACTTCTTGGCAGGCAAGGTCGTCGCCGTGACGGGCGCGGGCCGCGGGATCGGGCGCGCGGTGGCGCTGGCGGCGGCGGCGGAGGGCGCCCAGCTCGTCGTCAACGACTACGGGGTGTCGGTGGAGGGTGCCTCCCCCACGAGCGAGGTCGCCGAGGCCGTCGTCAAGGAGATCGGGGCGGCGGGCGGTGAGGCCGTCGCGGTGGCGGACGACATCTCCACGATGGCGGGCGGCCAGCGGGTGGTGGACGAGGCGCTCGCGTCGTACGGCCACCTGGACGGCGTGGTGTGCGTGGCGGGCATCCTGCGCGAGCGGATGCTCTTCAACATGTCCGAGGAGGAGTGGGACCCGGTCGTCGCGACCCACCTCAAGGGCACGTTCACGGTGTTCCGCGCGGCGTCGGCGGTGATGCGCGCACAGCGCTCGGGCACGCTGATCGGCTTCACGAGCGGCAACCACCAGGGTTCGGTCGCGCAGGCCAACTACAGCGCGGCGAAGGGCGGCATCATCTCGCTCGTCCGCAGTGCCGCGCTGGGACTGCACAAGTACGGGGTGACCGCGAACGCCGTGGCGCCGGTGGCCCGCACCCGCATGTCGGCGAACGTCCCCATGGAGCTGACCGAGATCGGCGAACCGGAGGACGTGGCGGCGCTCGTGGTCTACCTCCTGTCGGACCGCGCGCGGCAGGAACGCATCACCGGCCAGGTGTACACGATCGCCGGCCCGAAGCTGGCGGTCTGGGCCCAGCCGAGGGAGCTGAGGGCCGCGTACGCGGAGGGCTCCTGGACCCCGGAGCGGATCGCGCAGCACCTGCCGGGAACAGTGGGGACGGACCCGATGCCACTGATCCGGCAACTGGAGGCGATGGAGAGGGCGGCACAGGAAGGGGCGCGGCCCAATGCGTAGGGCCGTGCCGTAGCTCCGGCGAGCCCACCGCGAGACGTCAGGACACCTATGGGAGGCGGCAACCGTGGAGTTCGGCCCCAACCCCGAGGACCAGGCATTCCGGAGCGAGGCGAGGGCCTGGCTGCGGGCCGGCCTGCCCGCAGGGAACCGGCGCGCGTGGGAACGCACTCTCGGCGCGGCCGGCTGGATCGGCCTCGGCTGGACCGAGGGCGGCCACGGCAACCGCCGTGCCACGCTCACCCAGCAGGTCGCCTGGGCGGAGGAGTACGCCGACTCGGGTGCGCCACCCCGCTCCGGGCACATCGGCGAGAACCTGCTCGCCCCCACCCTCATCACCCATGGCAGTCCGGAGCAGAAGTCGCGCTTCCTGCCCCCCATAGCGCGTGGCGAGGAACTCTGGTGCCAGGGCTACAGCGAACCCGGTGCCGGCTCCGACCTCGCCGGGATCCGCACCACCGCTGTACGCGACACACCCCACACGTACCGGGTCACGGGCCAGAAGATCTGGACCTCCCTGGCCCACGAGGCGGACTGGTGTTTCGTGCTGGCCCGCACCGACCCTGCCTCACGCCGTCACCACGGCCTCACCTTCCTCCTCGTGCCGATGGACCAGCCGGGCCGCGTCGAGGTCCGCCCGATCCGCCAGCTCACCGGGACCAGCGAGTTCAACGAGGTGTTCTTCGACGGTGCGAGCGCCCGTGCCGAACACGTGGTCGGCGGTGAGGGCAACGGCTGGCGCGTCGCGATGAGCCTGCTGGGCTTCGAACGAGGCGTCTCCACGCTGGCCCAGCAGATCGGTTTCGCACGGGAGTTGGGCGATGTCGTACGGGCGGCGGTGGCGACGGGCGCCGCGGGCGACCCGGTCGTGCGCGACCGCCTCGTGGCGCAGTGGGCGGAACTGCGCGCCATGCGCTGGAACGCCCTGCGCACGCTGGGCGGCACGGCGGACCCGGGCGCCCCGAGCGTGGCCAAGCTGCTGTGGGGCCGCTGGCATCAGCGGCTGGGCGAGCTGGCGATGCAGGTGCGGGGCGCCGCGGGGGCGGTGGGCCCCACCGACTGGTCGCCGACGGAACCGTACGAACTGGACCCGTTCCAGCATCTGTTCCTTTTCAGCCGGGCCGACACGATCTACGGCGGCTCGGACGAGATCCAGCGCACGATCATCGCCGAGCGCGTGCTCGGCCTGCCGAAGGAACCCAGGGGACCGAAGGGCTGAGGAGTTGCGATGCCAGGCGCGATACGAGGGGTGTTCTACGACGGCACACAGCCGCAGGTCGTGGACGATCTCGAGGTACGGGAGCCGGGGCCCGGCGAGGTGCAGGTGGCGATCTCGGCGGCGGGGCTGTGCCACAGCGATCTGTCCGTGGTGGACGGGACCATTCCGTTCCCGTGTCCCGTGGTGCTGGGCCATGAGGGCGCGGGCGTCGTCGAGGCGGTGGGCGAAGGAGTCACCCACGTACGGCCCGGGGACCATGTGTCTCTGTCGACCCTGGCGAACTGCGGGGCGTGCGCCGAGTGCGACCGGGGCCGGCCCACGATGTGCCGGCAGGCGATCGGACGACCGGGGCAGCCGTTCGCGCGGGCCGGCCGGCCGGTCTATCAGTTCGCGTCCAACTCCGCCTTCGCGGAACGGACGGTGGTCAAGGCGGTGCAGGCCGTCCGCATTCCGAAGGACATCCCGCTGCCGTCGGCGGCGTTGATCGGATGCGGCGTCCTGACCGGTGTGGGCGCCGTGCTGAACCGTGCCCGGGTGGACCAGGGCGACACCGTTCTCGTCGTCGGCACCGGCGGAATCGGCCTCAACGTCCTCCAGGGAGCGCGTATCGCCGGTGCGTCGAGGATCGTGGCGGTGGACGCCAATCCGGACAAGGAGCCGTTGGCCCGCCGGTTCGGTGCGACCGACTTCCTCACCTCCGTGGACGAGGTGAAGGACGTGCTTCCCACCGGCGCCGACCACGCCTTCGAATGTGTGGGCCGCGTCGAGCTGATCCGCGCGGCGATCGACTCCCTGGACCGCCACGGCCAGGCGGTCCTCCTGGGCGTGCCCCCGGCGACGGCCGAAGCCACGTTCCTGGTCTCGTCGATGTACCTGGACAAGTCCATCCTCGGCTGTCGGTACGGCTCCTCCCGCCCCCAGCGGGACATCGCGCTCTACGCCCGCCTCTACGGCGAAGGCCGCCTGCTCCTGGACGAGTTGGTCACGGCGACCTACCCGGTGGAGGACTACGAGAAGGCGGCGGCGGACGCCCACGCGGGGAAGGTCGCGAGGGCCGTACTGACCTTCTGAGCACCGTGCGGCGGCCGTTCACGGGGTTGTCCACAGGTCACGGACGATCCCGTGGGCTGCTGTCGGTGCCGTCCCCTACCTTCGGACCCATGACCTACCGAGACGTGGCCTACCGACAGGTGCGCGGCCGGCCGGGTCCTCGGCACCCGTGCGGAACGTCCGCCGATACCCGGAGGGGGTGACCCCGAGCGCAGCCTGTAGGTGCTGGCGCATCGACTGGGCCGTACCGAATCCGGCGTCCCGCGCCACCTGGTCCACCGACAGATCGGTGGACTCCAGCAGATGCCGCGCCCGTTCGATGCGCTGCTGGGTCAGCCACTGGCCGGGGCTGACGCCGACCTCCTCGCGGAAGCGGCGCGTGAAGGTGCGCACCGACATGGACTCCTGCTGTGCCATGTCGCGCAGCTGGATGGGCTCGTGGAGGCGGTCGAGCGCCCAGGCGCGGGCGGCGGTCGTGGTGGCCAGTTGCGGTTCCGGCAGGGGCCGGTGGATGTACTGCGCCTGACCGCCGTCGCGATGGGGTGGAACGACCGTCCGGCGGGCCACCTCGTTGGCGATCGCGGTGCCGTGGTCGCGGCGCACCATGTGCAGGCACAGGTCGATCCCGGCGGCGACACCGGCAGAGGTCAGGACGTCGCCGTCGTCGATGTACAGCACGTCCGCGTCGACCCTGATCCGTGGGAAGAGCCGCTGGAGGTGCTCGGCGTCGGCCCAATGCGTGGTGGCGGGACGGCCGTCGAGGTGGCCGGCGGCCGCGAGGACGAAGACGCCGGTGCAGATGGACGCGAGCCGGGTGCCGGGCCGGACGTGTGCGAGCGCGGCGGCCAGTTCCTCGGTGAGCACACCCTCCTCGAAGACGGGACCGAGCTTGTAGGACGCCGGGACGACGACCGTGTCGGCGGTGGCCAGCGTCTCCGGGCCGTTCTCGACCTGGATGGCGAAGTCGGCCTCGGTCACGACCGGGCCCGGTGGCCGGACGGAGCAGGTGACGACCTCGTACAGATGCCGTCCCTCGGCGTCCTTGGGACGCCCGAAGATCCGGTGTGGGATGCCCAGTTCGAAGGGGAGCAGTCCGTCGAGGGCGAGGACGACGACGCGGTGCGGCCGGAACGCTGGCTCACGGGTCATGGCCCGATGCTAACGAATACTGTCTCTCGGGCCACTCGATCGGCTCGAAACTTAGTCGGATCGTCTATGTCGTGACCCAGACAACCGAAGCCGCAGTCGTCGAGGATTCCCGGACCGACAAGCGGTCGTCCCGCGTTCACCGGGCGTGGTTCGTCGCCGCGGTCACCTTCGTGACCATCATCGGCGCCGCCGCCTTCCGTTCTCTGCCGGGACTGCTCATCGACCCGCTGCACCAGGAGTTCGGCTGGTCGCGCGGCACGATCGGCGCCGCGGTCTCCGTCAACCTGGCGCTGTACGGGCTGACCGCGCCGTTCGCAGCCGCCCTCATGGACCGCTTCGGCATCCGCCGGGTCGTCGCCGTGGCCCTCGCGATCATCGCGCTGGGCTCGGGCGCGACCGTCTGGATGTCGGCGGCCTGGCAACTCCTGCTCTGCTGGGGCCTGCTGGTCGGTCTGGGCACGGGCTCGATGGCGCTGGCCTTCGCGGCGACGGTGACCAATCGCTGGTTCACGGGGCGGCGCGGCCTGGTGAGCGGGATCCTCACCGCCGCCTCCGCTTCCGGACAGCTGCTCTTCCTCCCCGTGCTGTCCTGGATGGTGGAGACCCGCGGCTGGCGCCCCGCCGCGGTGACGGTGGCCCTCGCCGCCCTCGCGGTCATCCCCTTCGTCGTGCTGCTGCTGCGGGACCACCCCGCGGACGTGGGCCTGAAGCCGTACGGCGCGAAGGAGTTCGTGCCGCGTCCGGAGCCCGTGCGCGGAGCCGCCCGCCGTGCCGTCACCGTGCTCCTCTCGGCGGTGCGCACGGGCCCGTTCTGGCTGCTGGCCGGCACCTTCGCGATCTGCGGAGCCTCCACGAACGGTCTGATCCAGACCCACTTCGTCCCGGCCGCGCACGACCACGGCATGCCGATCACGGCGGCGGCTTCCCTCCTTGCGGTCATCGGTGTCTTCGACGTTCTGGGCACGGTCGCCTCGGGGTGGTTCACGGACCGCTTCGAACCACGCCGCCTGCTGGCGGTGTACTACGCCCTGCGCGGCATCTCGCTGCTCTTCCTGCCGATGCTCCTCGCCCCGGCGGTCCACCCACCGATGATCTTCTTCATCGTCTTCTACGGCCTGGACTGGGTCGCCACGGTTCCGCCCACCCTGGCACTGTGCCGGGAACAGTACGGCGAGGACAGCGCCATCGTCTTCGGCTGGGTCCTCGCATCGCACCAGGTCGGTGCGGCCCTGGTCGCGTTCCTCGGCGGTGTCGCCCGGGACGCGTTCGGCTCCTACGACGTGGTCTGGTACGCCTCGGGCGCGCTGTGTGCGGCGGCGGCCCTGATGGCGCTGGTGATCCGGCGGCGTCCGGCGGTCATGCCCGCGCTCGCGTGAACGGGAGGGGTGCCGGCCGGGCGGCGGGGTGAACCCTGCCGGCCACAGCACTAGACCAAGCGGCCCCTGTGGAACAGCAGCGGCCCTCCCTCGCCGTCACCCGTCCCGAGGGCCTGCACCCGGCCCACCACGATCAGATGGTCGCCGCCGGTGTGCACGGCGTGGATCGCGCAGTCGATCCACGCCGTGGCGCCCGCGAGGCGCGGGGAGCCGGAGAACGGCGCCGGTTCGTGGTCGACGCCGGCGAACTTGTCGCCGCCACTGACTGCGAAGCCGCGGCACAACTCGCCCTGGTGGTCCGCGAGTACGTTCACGCAGAAGACCCCGGCGCGGGCGATCCGCGGCCAGGTGGTGGAGGTCCGGCCCACCATGAACACCACCAGCGGTGGGTCGAGCGAGAGCGAGGAGAAGGACTGGCAGGCGAAGCCCGCGGGCGCCGCCTCACCGTCCGCCGCGGGCGCGGTGATCACCGTGACGCCGGTGGCGAAGTTCCCGAGGACGCGCCGGAACTCGCCCGGATCGACCGGTGCCCGTTCGTCCTCTGCGACGCACCGCAACTCGGGCCTGGGCAAGGCTTCGACGGAGCCCACGGCCGTGCCCGTCCCGACCGACCTGAGGTAACGGACGGCGGTGGCCGCCACCCCTGCATGTCCCATCACATCACCATTGAAACTGACCGAGCGTCAGATGAAAAGGCTGCGCGGAGCCCGGAATCCTGGGGCGGCCCACCACGATCCGTCGACGGTTCCACGGTCACCCGGGCCGCGTCACCGGCCCTCGAACGTGGCGCTGCGCCGCTCCACGAAGCTCGCGACCCCTTCCCGTGCGTCCGCCGTGGTCATATTGATCTCCTGGGCGGCGGCCTCGGCCGCGAAGGCGGTGGTGCGGTCGGTCTCCAGCGAGGCGTTGACCAGCTGCTTGGTGAGCGCGAGGGCGCGAGTGGGGCCACCGGCCAGGCGCTCGGCCCACTCCCGGGCGGTCTTCTCCAGGGCTGCCGCGGGTACGACCCGGTTGACCAGTCCGAGGCGCTCCGCCTCCGGCGCCGTCAGCGCGTCGCCGAAGAACATGAGCTCCTTCGCGCGCTGCGGCCCGACGAGCCGCGGCAGCAGATACGCGCCCCCTCCGTCCGGCACCAGCCCACGGCGCACGAACACCTCGATGAACCGCGCGGTGTCGGCGGCCAGGACGAGGTCGCAGGCGAGGGCGAGATGCACACCGAGGCCTGCGGCGGTGCCGTTCACGGCGGCGATCACCGGTTTCTCGCAGTCGAGGACCGCGGCGACCAGACGCTGGGCGCCCCGGCGGATCGTGCGGGCCACGTCGCCGGGGATCCGCTCACCCCCCGAGGCTGCGCCGCGCAGGTCCGCGCCCGCGCAGAAACCGCGGCCCGCGCCCGTGAGGACCACGGCGCGCACATCAGGGTCTGCGGAGGCGTCGAGAAATTTCCGGATGAGGTGTTCGCGCAGGTCGGGGGTGATGGCGTTGAGGGCGCCGGGGCGGTTGAGGGTGAGCCGGCAGACGTGCTGGTCAGTGGTGTGCAGCACCCATGACTCGACGGGATCTTCGGGGGAGGGCGTCATGATGTTCCGTTTCGTGAGTCGGCCGGTCCGGAACTCAGCGGCACACCGCCAGTGCGTCCAGCGCCACGGCTCCCTGCCCCCTGGGCAGCACCATCAGGGGATTGATGTCGAGCTCCGCGAGCCCGTCGCCGAGCTCGAGGGCCATGCGCTGGACACGGAGCACGACTTCGACGAGCGCGTCGAGGTCGGCCGGGGGGCGCCCGCGCACCCCGTCCAGCAGGGCACGCCCGCGCAGTTCCCCGAGCATGTCCCGTGCCTGTTCCTCGCCGAAGGGCGGCACGCGCACGGCCGCGTCCCGCAGCACCTCGACGAGCACGCCGCCGAGCCCGACCGTGACCGTCGGCCCGAAGAGCCGGTCGTGTCCGACGCCGACGACCATCTCGACACCGCGCTCCACCATCTGGCACACGAGGACGCCGTCGAGCTCGATCCCTTCGTAGCGCGCGATGTCGGTCAGTTCCCGGTAGGCGTCCCTGACCTGGCTGGCGGAGGTCAGCCCGATCTTCACCAGGCCGAGTTCGGTCTTGTGGGCGATCCGTGCGCCGGACGCCTTCATCACCACCGGGTAGCCGACGAGGCCCGCCGCGCGCACGGCCGCGGCCGCGCTGGTCACCAGCTGCTCGCGCGGCACGCGGATGCCGTACGCCCGCAGCAATTGTTTCGCCGCGTGCTCGCTCAGCTGCTGCCCCGGCCGCAGCAGTGCCTGCGCCTTGCGGAAGGAGGGCGAGGGGGCGCGGGGCGCCGTCTCGAAGGGGGAGCGGTAGCCGCGGACGAAGCGCTGGTGGTCGAGATGGGCGCGCACGGCCGTGAGACAGTTCGTGACCGTGCGGAAGGTGGCCACGCGCGAGGACCCGAGCAGGGTCTCGCGGTAGGCGGCCTCGGTGCCCACCGGCGACCCCCACACCACGCACACCAGCTTGTCCGTGTGCTCCGCCGCGTCCACCAGATCCTGCACGAGCTTGTCGCTCAGCGGCGGGAAGGGCCCGGTGACGGGGCAGATGAGCACGCCGACCTGCGGGTCGTCCAGGATCGCGTCGATGATCTTCCGCCCGCGCCAGTCGCCCACCGGATGGCCGCCGTTGTCGACGGGGTTGGCGACGTTCAGGTAGCCGGGGATCCACTGGTGCAGCTCCGTCTGCTTGGCCCCGGACAGAACCGGAAGCCGCAGCCCCGCCTCGGCCGCCAGATCCGCGACGTGCGCGGCCGTGCCGCCCGAGATCGAATAGACGACCACGCCGTCGGCGCGCGGGGTGCGCGCCCGGGCCAGCAGGGCGGCGGTGTCCTGGAGTTCGTCGAGCCCGTCGACGCGGATGACCCCGTACTGCCGCATCGCCGCGTCGACCACGTCGTCCGCGCCGGTCAGCTTGCCGGTGTGTGAGGCGGCGGTGCGGGCCCCGGTCTCGGTGCGGCCGACCTTGACGGCGACGACCGGCACTCCGCGTCGGGCGGCCCGGTCGGCGGCGAGGAGGAAGGAGCGGCCGTCCTTCAGCCCCTCGATGTAGCAGGCGATGGCGCCGACCTCGGGCCGTTCGGCGAAGTAGGAGATGAAGTCGGCGGTCTCCAGGTCGGCCTCGTTGCCGGTGGGAGCCCAGTGGGAGAGCCGGACGCCCAGCTCCTGCAGGGCGAAGACGGGCCGCCCCTGGTGCCCGGACTGGGTGATGAGCGCGACGGCCGGCCCGTCGAGGTCGTCCCGGAACCGCTCGAAGGCGTTGAGGTTGGTGTTGGGCCCGAGCAGTCGTATTCCGGACCGCTCCGCGGCGGCCGCGAGCCGGGCCTGGGCGGAAGCGCCCTCGTCTCCGGTCTCGGCGAACCCGGAGGCGAAGGCCACGGCGAACCTCACTTTGACAGCGCCCAGTTCCTCGAGCAGCGGCAGCGGGTCGGAGACGAGCAGTACGGCGAGATCGACCTGCTCGGGCAGCTCCGCGAGGGAGGGGGAGCAGGGAATGCCGAAGACGGAACGGCGGGTGGGGTGCACGGGATGCAGCCGGGCTCCGACCCACTCGGCCCAGTCGATCAGTTGCCGGGTGATGCCGGTGTGCGGCCGCCTCTCGGCGTCGGACGCGCCGACGACGGCGACCGACTCGGGCCGGAAGAACCGGTCCAGATCGGGGACGTCGGCATGCAGCGGACGGCCGCTGACGTCGAGGTCGCCGACCCCGGCGGGCCTGCCGTGCACCACGGGCGAAGGCTGCTCGTCGCAGGCGATGACCCGGGCCCGGCGGGAGTCGGTGGTGAGGGTGCCGTGGGTTGATCCAAGCATCGGTCCGCCCGCTCCTGTGTGACAACTCGGCAACTGACGTAGTGTCAGATTACCCAACTGACGAACTGTCAGGAAGGGACGGAACGGCCGCGGTCGTGAGCGGCCGTGCCGCTCGGACGTCCGTACCGCCGACGGTGCCTCCTCCGTCCCCGCTCAGGTGGGGCCCGGTCTCAGAGCGCCGCGCGTTCCCGTGCCGTGCGGCGCGCCACCGCCTTGGCGATCCTGTGGCCGTCGATGGCCAGTTCGCGGAACATGCCGCTGATCGGGTTGGTGAAGCCGGTGAAGTAAAGGCCCGGGGCGGTGCGCGGGCAGCGGGCGCCGTGGACGACCGGCTTGCCGCGGGCGTCCAGGACACCGAGGTGGCCGACGAGTCCCTCCAGTGCGCGCACATACCCGGTCGCGGCGATCACTGCGTCGGGCTCGATCCGGCTGCCGTCGGCCAGGGCGACCTTGCCGCCCTCGAAGCCCTCGACGGCCGCCACGATCTCGACTCGACCCTTGTGTACGGCGTCGATGAGCCCGACGTCCTGCACGGGGATCGACCCCTCTTGGACGCGGGAGTAGAGCCCGGTGCCGGGCCGGGGCAACCCGTGCGCCGACAGGTCCGGCACGCTGAGCCTGGCCATCGGCCCGGCCAGCCGGTCGACGAGCCGCACCGGAAGCCGCCGTACGAGGATCCCGGTGAACTGGGCCGCCCATCCGGCCGTGGAGCGCCGCACGATATGGGGCGTGGTGCGCACCGACAGCCGTACGCGCGAGGCACCGCCCTCCGCCAGATCGACAGCGATCTCGGCACCCGTGTTGCCGACGCCGACGACGAGTGCGTCCCGGCCGGCGTACGGTGCCGCGTTGCGGTACTCGCCGGCGTGCAGGAACTCGCCGCTGTAGGCGTCGCGGCCCGGCCAGTCAGGCACACGCGGGGTGTGGTTGTAGCCGGTGGCGACGACGACGGCGCTGCCCGTCAGCTCACGGCCGCCGGTGGCGTGCAGCAGCCAGCCGGTGCCGTCCGGGGCGGCCTCGATGCGCGAGACCTCGACGCCGGTGACGATCTCCAACTGGTGGTGTTCGGCGTACGTCTCGAGGTAGCGCACCACGTCGTCGCGGGCCACCCACCGTCCGAAGGAGCGCGGCATCGCCAGCCCCGGCAGAGCCGAAAGGCGCCGCGTGGTGTGCAGGTGCAGCCGGTCGTAGTGGCGCCGCCAGGACGCCCCGACGCGGTCGGACTTCTCCAGGACGACGGCCCGTACGCCCTGGGCGCGCAGCGCGTACGCCGCGGCGAGCCCACCCGGGCCGCCGCCGATGACGTACACCGGTCGGTCCTCATGGGACGGCACCACAGGGCGCGACGAAGGAGTGGTCGAGTCGGCCATGAGCGGAGCGTATCCACGCATGTCGTTGATGGGTCTCGGTCAAGACCGGAATCGGTTGCGAATCGATCACGGCTGTAGGAGGAGTGGGTGGGGCCGGTGTCGTAGGCGGACCGGTTGTGGGGGACCGGTGGGCGTTCGGGCGGCTCGTGCGTGGAGGGCGCAAGCGGTGTCGCACAGGGCTCTTGCGTGGGCCCGGTCCGTGCGCTGAACTGACGTACCGTCAGATATGGTTCGGTGGAAGGGCGGGTGCCGCATGGACACGATCTGGCTCACCGGCGCGGAATGGCTCGCCGTGCTCCGCATCGGGCTCGGGCTGTGGTGGTTCGAGAGCTGGCGGCACAAGGACAAGAAGGCGTGGTTCGAGCGGGGCACCGGGATCGCGTGGGCCGCGGACGTCGTCGCCGGGCACCCTTGGACGGCGGTACGCAGCGGGTTCGACGTCGTGGTCGCGCCCCGGCCGCGGACGATGGCGTACCTGGTCGTCTACGCCGAACTGGCCGTCGGGCTCGGCCTGATCGTGGGCTTCCTGACCCCGGTCGCCCTGGTCGGCGGACTGCTCCTCAACGTCCTCTACTTCGTCCTCATGATCCACGACTGGGCCGAACAGGGGCAGAATTCGATGATGGCGCTGATCTCGGTGGTCGCCCTGTTCGGGATGTCGTGGCAGACGTGGGCGGTGGACGGCGCGCTGGGGTTGTTCCGGTGAGCGGGGCACCGGAGGCCCGGCGCCGCCACGACGAACCCGAATCGGACGCCTTCACACGGACGTACTGGGACGCGGCGGCGCGGGGACGGTTGCTGATCCGCCGCTGCGCCGCGTGCGGGCGCGCGCACCACTACCCACGGGAGTTCTGCCCGCACTGCTGGAGCGAGGATGTGGGCTGGGAGCCGGCGAGCGGCCGGGCCACCCTCTACACCTGGTCCGTCGTCCACCGCAACGACCTGTCTCCCTTCAGGGACCGCACCCCGTACGTGGCCGCCGTGGTCGATCTCGCGGAGGGGCCCCGGATGATGACGGAGGTGGTGGAGTGCGAGGAGGCCGAGCTGCGCGTGGGGATGGGGCTCCAGGCGGTCTTCCGGGACTCCGGGCAGGTGACCGTTCCGGTCTTCCGGCCGCGGCATTGGGGGCGTGGGGCCGCCGCATGCGGCCGAGGCCGGGAAATCGAGGGGTGAGGAAGCGGCGTACAGGCTTCAATGGCCTGATGGCCGACTTCGAGAAGAACTCCGCGGTGCTCCCGATCCCCTTCCCCGAACTGCACGGCCACGGCCTGCTGCTGTCCTCCTGGGACCCTGGGTCCGAGGAGGACGTCGAAGCGTATCTGCGAGGGCTGACCGACCCCGACTTCCGCCGGTGGAACACGCCCCTGAGGACCGTGGTGGACAGACAGGGCGCACACGAATCGCTGAGGTCGAGAGCGGCGGGTGCGGCCAACGGGACGAGCCTCTCGTTCCGGATCACGGACGCGGCGTGCGGTACGACGCTGGGGCACATCGGCGTCAACGAGATCGACCACGTCATGCGCACCGCGCGCGTCGGCTACTGGGTCCTGCCCGAGGCCCGCGGCCGGGGCGTCGCCACCCGGGCGCTGGACCTCGCCGCCTGCTGGGCCCTTGCCGACCTGGGGCTGAACCGCCTGGAACTGGGCCACGCACTCGGCCACGACGCGTCCTGCCGCATCGCCGAGCGATGCGGTTTCCGGTACGAGGGCACGCTGCGCGGAGCGATGTTCGCGGCGGGACGCCAGGATGCGTTCCGGGACGTGCACCTGCACGGCCGCATAGCGAGCGACCCGGAGCCGACGGTGCCGTAGCCGTCTCGGTCCGCCGGTCCCGAGGAGCGGTGGGGAGAGGGGGGCTCCGCGTTCAGGGCCACAGCAGCGCCTTCGTCCACCCCTCCTCCGTCCGGCGGTAGGCCAGCCGTACGTGGCGGCGTCTGTCGTCCCCCTGGAAGAACTCCACCTCCTCCGGATGGACGCGGTAGAGCGTCCAGGACGGCACCGGGGCATCGGGCTGCCGACGCGCCCGCTCCCACGCCTCCTCCGAGACACGTGCCAACTCCTGCGTTGAGACGAGCACTTCACTCTGCCGGCCCGTGAGCGCCGCGGCCAGCGCGCCGGTCGAGCGGGCGTGCAGATCCGCCTGCCCCTCCTGTGCGGGCGCGGCCGTCACCGGGCCCCGCACCCGGACCTGCCGGCCCTGCACGGGCCAGTAGAAGCCCAGGGCGGCATAGGGTCTCGCGGCCAGCTGCCGGCCCTTGCGGCTGTTCGCGTGCGTCGCGAACGCCCACCCCTCCTCGTCCGCGCCGTGCAGCATCACGATGCGGACGTCCGGGGTGCCGTCCGGGTCCGCCGTCGCCAGCGACATCGTGTGCGGTTCGCTCTGCCCCGCGGCCACCGCCTGGGCGAACCACTCGGTGAACAGCGCCAGCGGCTCCGCCGGGGCCGCCGCCGGGTCGAAGGCGGGCAGCTCGGTGGTCTCCGGGTCCCACACCCGCAGGGTCCTGAGCAGCTCGTGAAGATCCGTTCCCATGCCCCCGAGTATCGCGCCCGGCCCGAAGGCGCGGGGCATGCCGGGCCGTCATCCGTGCGGCAGCGACCGGGCCGACGGCCCTGCCCCGCGCAGAGCCTCCCCGCCGCTCACCGTCCGAGCACCAGCGTCCCCGACGAGCAGAACCAGCCACCTGTACCGGAGGTGACACCCAGCTGCGGCAACTCGTGGCCATTCACCCGCACTTGACGGTCGCCGGCCTCGCCGCGCAGTTGCCGCACCGCCTCCACCAGCAGGAACAGCCCCCGCATCCCGGGGTGCTGAGCCGAGAGGCCGCCCCCGTCCGTGTTCACCGGCAGCTCCCCGCCCCGCACCAGCAGCCGCCCCTTCTCCACGAACGCCCCTCCGTCGCCCTTCCCGCAGAAGCCGAGATCCTCCAGCGTCACCAGCGTCATGTAGGTGAAGGCGTCGTAGATCTCCGCGAAATCGACCTCCTGCGGGCGCACCCCCGCGCGCTCGAAGGCGAGGCGGCCGCTCACGGCCGCCGGGGACACGGTGAAGTCGGCCCACTCGGACATGGTCGTGTGCGAGACGTGCTCCCCGGCGCCGAGCACCCACACCGGTGCGGTGCGGCAGTCGCGTACGAGGTCCTCGGCCGCCAGCAGCACCGCCGCGCCCCCGTCGGACCGTATACAGCAGTGGAGCTTGGAGAAGGGGTCCGCGATCACCGGGCCGGACAGCACCTCGTCGACCGTGATGGGGTCGCGGAACATCGCCTCCGGGTTCGCGGACGCGTTGGCCCTCGCCTGCACCGCCACCTCGGCCAGCTGCTCGATCGTCGTGCCGTACTGGTGCATGTGGCGGCGGGCCGCCATCGCGTACTTGGCGATGAGCGTGTGGCCGTAGGGCACCTCGAACTGGAGAGGGCCGCGGGCGCCGAAGGACAGGGTGCCGGTGCGCCGGCCCGCCCTGATGTCCGCTCGGGCCGTCGAGCCGTAGACCAGGAGCACCGCCCGTGCCCGGCCGGCCGCGATCGCGTCCGCGGCGTGCGCCGCCATGACCTCCCAGGTGGAGCCGCCGACGGAGGTGGAGTCCACCCACGTGGGTCTGAGTCCGAGGTACTCGGCGACCTCCACGGGGGCCAGTGTGCCGAGCCCCGCCGAGGCGAAGCCGTCGACCAGCGAGCGGTCCAGGCCCGCGTCCGCCAGGGCACGGCGGGCCGCCTGGGCGTGGAGGGCGTACGGCGTCGCCTCGTCGACCCGGCCGCAGTCGGACAGCGATACGCCCACGATCGCGGCTCTCCGGCCGGTCACAGCAGTCATGGATCTGACGGTACATCAGATCATGGGTGCGGGGCCTGTGCATGGATGCACCCGCGCCCCTAACATGACGCATCGTCAGATGAAGGAGGGACCTGCCCATGGACGCCCGCTTCACCGCCGAACAGGACGAGATCCGCCGCACCGTGCGGGAGGTGCTCGCGGGGCGCTGCGGGCCCGAGGACGTCCGGGCCGCCGTCCGCACCGACGCCGGGCACGACCCCGCCCTCTGGGCGACGCTCGCCGAGCAGCTCGGTCTGCCCGGGCTCGCGCTCCCGGAGGTGTACGGCGGTGCCGGCTGTACCACCACCGAACTCGCCCTCGCCGCTGAGGAGATCGGCCGGATCCTGGCGCCCTCCCCGCTGCTGTCCACTGCCGTCCTCGCCGCGCCGCTGCTGCTCGCCCTCGGCACCGACGCCCAGCGCAACGACCTGCTGCCCCGGATCGCCTCCGGGGAACTGACCGCCGCGCTCGCCGTGCCGGGCACGGACCTCGCCACCGCCCTCGACCTGGTCGGTGGCAACCGGGGCGACTGGGCCGGCGGTGGACGCGCGGGCGGCATACAGGCGCGGCGGGCCGACGGTGCCTGGCGGCTGTACGGCGAGGTCGGCCAGGTCCTCGGCGGGCACAGCGCCGGGTTGCTGGTCGTGGCCGCCCACGCCGGGGGGTTCGCGCGGTCGCGGACCCTGCTGTTCCTCGTGCGGGAGGACGGGGTGCGGACGCGGCAGACCGCTCTCGACGGGACCCGGCCCTGCGCCCGTGTCCAGCTGCGGGACGTCGAAGCGGAGTTGCTGGGCGAGGACGGCGCCGATGTGCCCGGTGCGCTCGCCTCCGCCGGGAACCGGGCCGCGGCCGTCCTCGCCTGCGAGGCCGTTGGTGCCGCCGACCGGGCGCTGGAGCGGACCGTCGAGTACGTCCGGCAACGGGAGCAGTTCGGGCGGGCGATCGGGTCCTTCCAGGCCGTGAAGCACCGCCTGGCCGATGTGTATGTACGGGTGCAGGCGGCACGTTCGGCGGCCTACTACGCGGCCTGGGCGACCGTGCAGGGGGAGCGTGCGGGCGGGCTCGCCCTGGCGCAGGCACTGGAGGCGCTGCGGACCGCCGCGGCCGAGGGGATCCAGTTGCACGGCGGCATCGGGTTCACCTGGGAGCACGAGGCGCATCTCTACTTCAAGCGGGCGGCCGGCGACGAGCTGCTGTTCGGTCCCGTGCACCGGCTGCGGGCGCACGCCGCCGACACCGCCGGGCTCTTCGAGCAGCGGGACGTGGCCATATGACGGCCGCGGGCGTACGGATCGTGCGGAAGGTGTCCTCCACGTGGGCCTTCGCCAAGCTCGCGCCGCATGTCGTGCCCGCGCTGGACCGTGCGGTGCATCGGCTGACCGGGGGAAGGGTCCTGGTCAGTGCCTTGATGCTGCCGGGTGTGATCCTCACGTCCACCGGTGCGAGGAGCGGGCTGCCGCGCCGGACGCCCCTGGCATGCATGCCGGAGGAGAACGACGGCTGGATCGTCGTCGGGTCCAACTTCGGGCGGAGCGGTCACCCGGCCTGGACCGGCAACCTCCTCGCCCACCCCCACGCCGAGGTCAGCTGGAAGGGGGAGGACATCGAGGTCATCGCCCGTCTGCTGGAAGGCCGGGAACGTGAGGCGGCCTGGACGGCGGTGCTGGCCCTCTGGCCCCCGTACGCGACGTACCAGGAGCGGGTGGAGCGGGAGATCCGGCTGTTCCGGCTCGTACGGCGCTGATCGCGCAATCGATACGGCGCCGATCGCCGGGCCGGGGCGGCGATGTCCGTCCGGCCGGTAGGACGCCCGCGCGCCGCTCGGATCGTCGCCAGACGGTCCACCGGCAGGAACGCGCCGATTCCCAGCATCGCGGCCCCGCTTGTCCGGGTGACCGCCCGGGTCGCGGCCGGACGAGCGCGCAGCACGGCGCGGGCCAGTGCGCCGACGGTCAGGTAGACGGTGGCGCAGCACGCCATGTGCGCCAGGCCCAGCATCCCTGTCTGCACCGCCACCGGCAGGTGCGCACCCCTTGTGGCCAGGAACTGCGGCAGCACGGCGAGGTACAGCGGCACGCCCTTGGGGTTCAGGCCGCTGATCGTGGCGCCCCGGAAAGCAACGGGCCGGTGACGCGTCGGCGGTGTCCTCCGCCGCCGCTGACGTCCACGCCGGTGATGAAGCATGTGGTGGAGGACCGGCCGCTGCCCGCCGCCCGCACATGAGCAGCGGGCGGTGGCCCACCGGAGTGAACCACCGCCCGCATGACAGAACTTGGGCTGGAACAGCCGACCAGGGCAGGGAAAAGCTTATGGCGACGCAGCGTGACGGACGGCTACTTCGTCGGCTTCTTCCCGGTGACACCCAAATGCACCAACAGCGCGAGATTCGGCTTGAGTTCGGCCTGCTTGACGCCCCAGGACTGGAAGCCCTTCTGGTGGGAGGCCACGGACGCGAGCATCGCCACGAGCGCGCCGGCCACGGCCGCCGGATTCACGTCCTTGTCGACCCTGCCCCTGGACTGGAGTTCGGCGATCGAGTCCGCGAGGGAGTTGTTCACCGAGTTGAGGATCTTCATGCGGATCTTGTAGAAGCGCTTGTCGCCCTCGGCCGCCCCCAGGTCGACGACCCGCAGGATGGCATCGTGTTTGCGCCAGAACTCGAGGAATCCGTCCACGAGTTCCTGCGCGGTCTGCCAGCCGGTCTTGCCGACCCACGAGCGCCCTTCGAGCAGCGTGGTCAACCCCGCGCCCTCCGCGGCCATTTGCTCGGCGATCTCCAGGACGGCGCCTTCGACGTCCGGGAAGTACTGGTAGAAGGTCGCCGGCGACGTCCCGGCCTTCCGGGCGACATCAATGACTTTGACGTCCCGGTACGGCGACGAGCTGAGCATCTCGCTGAGGCAGTCGAGCAGCTTCTGCCGGGTCGCCTGCCCACGCCGACCGGCCACGCGGCCGTCGACGGTACGCACTTGTCCTGTCATGCCGTCAGCTTACCGAGGGGTGATCGGAGCGCGATTCGGCCGACTGCAAATGGGGAGTCGGGGGGCGCACGACGGCTCCCCGGGCCCGTGAGAAGGGAGTACACGAGCGCGCGCCGGACGGGAAAGCCCCGTAACGTGGCGGCATGGCCGAAAATCCGCCCTCTTCCCCGTCGCGCGGGAGCGGTGCGAGCCCCGGGAAGGGAGCCTCCGGCGGCGAAAACCCGGACGGTGCCGTCTTCCCGGAGGGGGTGCCCTGCTGGATCGACGCGCAGTTGCCCGACGTCGAGGCCGGCAAGCGGTTCTACGGCAGGCTCTTCGGGTGGGACTTCGAGGACGTCCCAGGCTCGGTGTGGGCCCGTTCGGGCGGCGAGCCCGTGGCCGCGCTGGTGTCCAAGCGGGACGGGCGGATGCCCACCGTCTGGACGGTGTACTTCGCGACGCCGGACGCCACCGCGCTCGCCGGGCGCATCCGGTCGTCCGGAGGCCGGATCGTCGTTCCGCCCGGCCCGGTGGACACCCTGGGAACCATGGCTCTGGCCGCCGACCCCGAGGGTGCCGTCTTCGGGCTGTGGCAGGCCGGTACGCATGCGGGTTTCGGCAGACGGCACGAACCCGGCTCCTTCACCTGGGCCGAGCTCTACGCGCGGGACACGGCCGCCGCGAACACCTTCTACACGGGCCTCTTCCACAACGCCCTGTTCGGCCCCGATGCCGTCCCCGACTTCGGGCGCGCCCCGCTCCTGGACGTCTTCCCGCCCGAGATGCCCTCCCACTTCCTCGTCCACTTCGGGGTCGCGGACGGCGCGGCGGCGCTCGGCGTGGTGGGCCGGCTGGGCGGTCGTGTACAGGTACCGCCGTTCGAGACCTCGTACGGACGGGTGGCGGTGGTCACGGACGATCAGGGGGCGTCCTTCGCGCTGCTCCAGCGGTAGCCGGGGCCTCCTGCGGTGCCGCGGGCCGCACCCGGGGGCGCGACGGGGCGTCAGGGGCGGCACTTCGAAGGCGCCTCAGGCGTTTCATGATGCGGGCGCCCGCTTCCCGAAGGGCGGTCCTGCATGGTTTTGTCCTGAGACATCCCGATCCGCCCCCGGGTTCGCAACCAGGGGCCCGGACAGGGAGAATCGGGCTGCGTGCCGCCACGGCGGTGCGGTGGTGAGACGCTGCACGGGGTCGCGTGCACGAGGCGGATGACGCGACCCGTACGGGGAGGTGGCAGGCAAGTGGTGGATCAGCTGACACAGCACGATCCGCGGCGGATCGGGCCGTTCGAGGTGCTGGGACGGCTGGGTGCCGGCGGCATGGGGTTGGTCTATCTCGCCCGCTCGGCGTCCGGCCGGCGCGTGGCGATCAAGACGGTGCGCACCGAGCTGGCCGAGGACCAGCTCTTCCGCGTGCGCTTCACGCGTGAGGTCGAGGCCGCGCGTGCCGTCTCCGGCTTCTACACGGCGGCCGTGGTCGACGCCGACCCGCGTGCGGCCGTGCCGTGGCTCGCCACCGCGTATGTGCCCGCGCCCTCCCTCGAGGAGATAGTGACCGACTGCGGGCCGCTGCCGGCCCAGGCCGTGCGCTGGCTGGCGGCGGGCGTCGCGGAGGCGCTGCAGTCCATCCACGGGGCGGGTCTGGTCCACCGGGACCTGAAGCCCTCGAACGTGCTCGTCGTCGAGGACGGCCCGCGGGTGATCGACTTCGGTATCGCCTCCGGTGTGTCGAACACGCGTCTGACGATGACGAACGTCGCCGTCGGCACGCCCGCGTACATGTCCCCCGAGCAGGCCAAGGACTCGCGCAGCGTGACGGGTGCGAGCGACGTCTTCTCGCTCGGCTCGATGCTCGTCTTCGCGGCCACCGGGCATCCCCCCTTCCACGGCGCCAACCCCGTCGAGACCGTCTTCATGCTGCTGCGCGAGGGCCCGGACCTGTCGGGCCTGCCGGACGAACTGCGTCCGCTCATCGAGTCCTGCATGCAGATGGACTCCACCGCCCGCCCGAACCCGGCCGACCTCCAGGCCCAGCTCGCGCCGCACCTCTTCGGCTCGGGGTCCGACGACAGCGGCACGGCGTCGGCGTGGCTGCCGGAGAAGGCCGTCGGCCTGATCGAGACCCGCCGGGGCGGGCGACCGGCGGCGAAGCCGTCCTCTTCGGGAAGCCGCAGCGGCGGGGGCGGACGGCCCGCGGTGCCGCCTCCGCCGTCGCATCCCCCCGTGCCGGTGCCGGTCGGGGCGCCCGACGCGGGCCCGGTGCGGCTCGCGGGCGCGTCCGTGCCCATCGGGCCCGGGCCGCGGGTCGCCGACGCCCGGGCCGCCGCGGTGAAGGCGCCTCCTCCGGAGGCGGGCCTGGTGGCCTCCTGGTC
Organism: Streptomyces chiangmaiensis; assembly: GCF_036281785.1. NCBI lineage: Bacteria > Bacillati > Actinomycetota > Actinomycetes > Kitasatosporales > Streptomycetaceae > Streptomyces > Streptomyces chiangmaiensis. The sequence continues at coordinate 48,608 of NZ_JAYWVC010000008.1, forward strand.
CCGGCCGGGCCCGGGGGTCAACGGCGTGGTCGGCGCCGCCGCGGTCGCGCCGGCGATCGCGCCTCCGGAGGCTGCCTCCGGCTGGCGACCGTGGCGCTTCCGCATGTCGAACGACGTCTGGGGCACCCCGTCGGTCGCCGACGACCTCGTCTACGTCACGTCCTTCGAGGTGCACGCCCTGGACGTGGCGACGGGCCGGCGCCGCTTCAAGACGCGGGACGTGGCCTGGTCGATGGCGGTCGCGGACGGCCGCATCCACGCCTCCGACGGCCCGACGCTGTTCGCCCTGGACGCCCGCGAGGGCACGGACCTGTGGCGGCTGTCCATGGACGGCTGGGTGTACTCCCTCAAGGCCGACCGCGGCACCCTCGTCACCGGCACCCGCGGCGGCGGCGTCCAGGCGTGGGAGGCGTCCAGAGGGCAGATGCTGTGGGAGATCACCGGCGCTCAGACGGACTTCGAGTCGCCGGAGGCCGGACCGGTGGTCCACGACGGCACGGTGTACGTCTGGAAGGACGCCCGACTGCGGGCCCTGGAGGCCCGTACCGGCGAGGAGCGCTGGTCGTACCCGATCGGGGACGCGGCCTCCTGCGGTGGTGTCCCCCTGCGCCTGACACAGGCCACGGACGGCCACGTCTACGTCTCGGCCGGCACCCGGATCCTCGCCGTCGAGGTGGCGAGCGGAATGGTGCGCTGGCACTTCGAGGCGCCGGCGGTGTTCCTGTCCCCGCCGACCTTCGTGGCGGGTCCGGCGGTGACGGGCGGCGGCGTCTATCTCGCCGACTACCTCGGCACGGTGTACGCCCTCGACGCGACGGACGGCCGCGACCGCTGGCGCATCGCCACCGAGTCGCGGGCCGCGATCGAGCCGATCCTGGTGGCCGCGGGGCACGTCCACGTGGGCAGCGGCAAGGGGCTGTACACCCTGGACGCGGTCACGGGCACCCCGAAGTGGCGCTTCCAGGCGGGCGGCGACATCGTGGGCACCCCGGCGGTGGCAGAGGGCCGTATCCACTTCGGCTCCACGGATCACCTGCTCTACACGCTGAAGGCCGACGACGGCCGTCTGCGCTGGAAGCTGGCCACCGGAGGTGAGATCACCGGTGCGCCGGTCGTCAAGGACGGCGTGGTGTACGCCTGCAGCAAGGACCGCTGTGTGTACGCCCTGGACGCGGAGAAGGGCACGGGGACGGCCCGGACCACCTGAGCCGCCAGGTCCTGGACGGCCGTCGCACCAGGCCTGACGGAAGGGGCGCCGGACGGCGGCCGTCATCGCGGACGCTACGCCGTGTACCCGGGTCGCGCCACACGGTGGCGTGAGCGGCGGGATCCGTCGCCCGCGGCCCGCTCCACCCCGACCTCCACATCCGGCGGCGGAACCCCGACCCGCTCCTCGACGCGACCGCGAAGCTCGTGCGCTGTGCGAGCAGGACGGTCCCGTACGCGACGACAGAGGTCGCCAACCCGAACGGACGAGCGGGCACGTCCCTGGTCCACGTCAGCTTCAGGGGCCGCACGGACGACGAGGTCCTGCAGTAGTCCGCCGAGGTGAAGGTGCCCGCCAAGGGCGGGGCGAACGTCAGGGTCCTCGTCCCCGCCGGCCTCGTGGCCGATGCCGATCACTGCGAGGTCGATCCGCAGGCACTCGTCTTCCGGCCGGAGCGCTACCGCACCCGGTATCCCCGCCCCCGCCTCCCGGCGAACAGCTCCGCCTGCCGCTCGACGGGCAGGTTCCCGAGCGCGATGAGCGCGGGCGCCTGCGCGAAGGCCTGTGCCCGCGCCGCCTCCTGCGCCGCCCACAGGGCCCGTACGGTGCCCTGCAACGCGTCCGGGGGATAGGAGGCGATGACGGCGGCACAGCTCACGGCCGCCTCCAGGGCACCGCCGGGCGCGGTGAGTTCGGACACCAGGCCGATCTCGTACGCGCGCCGCGCGGAGATCCGCTCGGCGGTGCCCATGAGTGCCATCCGCGCCGACTCCCCGTACGGCATCCGGTGCGTCATGTGAACGGATTCGTACGCGCTGACCATCCCGTGGGTGGTGTGCGGGTCGAAGAAGGTCGCGCTCGGGTCCGCCACGATGAACTCGCTCTCCCCGAGCAGGTAGAACGCCCCGCCGCAGGCCATTCCTCGGACGGCGGCGATGACCGGCTTCCACAGGTCGTTCGCCTTCGGGCCGATCCCGAGCAGGGGGTCGTCCATCATATAGGGCGAGTTCGGCTGGGGCACGTCCGCGTCCCGGTCGAGTCCCGTGCAGAAGGCCCGTTCGCCCGCGCCGGTGAGGACGACAGCCCGTACGGTGTCGTCGAAGCGCAACTCCTTCCAGCAGGAGGCGAGTTCCGAGGCGGTCGGCAGGTCGATGGCGTTGAGCCTGGCCGGCCGGTCGAGGGTGACGACCGCGACACCGGTCTCCTTGTCGGCGCTGATCCGCAGCCCCCCGCTCACGGCCGCTCCAGAACCCATCGGGGCAGCCCGTCCCGGCCGAAGACGACCTGCACCCTCGCGCCGATGCGGACCCGGTCGGAGGGCACCGAGTCCAGGGGCGCGTCCGGGCCGGTGACGAGGTTCCCGACCAGCCGGATGCGCGGTGCCTCGGCCAGCTCCACCACGACCACGTGGTACGGCGCCCGTGCGGCGTATGCCGGGAGCAGCGGCGGATGCGGGACGACGTACGACCAGATCCGCCCCTTCCCGCTCGTCGGCCGCCACTCGCTCGCGAACGACCGGCAGTGCGGGCAGCAGGGGCGTGGCGGGAAGCGGGGCTCGCTGCAGTCGGCGCAGGTCTGGATGCGCAGTTCGCCATGTGCGGCGTACTCCCAGAAGGGTGCGCCGTCCTCGTCGTGGACCGGGGAGAGAAGGTCGTCGGTCATGCTTCGGCTCCTTGGCGGAGGGGGACGGAGGTGGGTCAGCTCCTCAGCAGAAGGGCGGAGGTCGGGACCCCCTCACCCGCGGTGACCAGGCAGGTGGCGGCGCCCGGGACCTGCGCGGTGCTCGTCCCCCGTAACTGCCGCACGCCCTCGGTGACGAGGTTGAAGCCGTGGACGTACGCCTCGGACAGTCCTCCGCCCCCGGTGTTGACCGGCAGCCGCCCCCCGATCTCCAGCGCGCCCCCCTCGGTGAACCCCCCGCCCTCCCCTTTGCCGCAGAAGCCGTATCCCTCCAGGGAGAGCAGTACGAGGGGGGTGAACGCGTCGTAGATCTGCGCGACGTCGACGTCGTCCGGAGTGAGGTCGGCGTGCTTCCACAGGTGCCGGGCGGCCGTCCAGGCCGGGCCGGTGAGCGGGTCGTCGTTCCAGTAGTTGACCATGCCGTGATGCTGTGCGGGCAGTCCCTGGGCGGCGGAGTGGACGTACACCGGCCGGTGCCGGCAGTCGCGGGCGCGCTCGGCGGAGACGACGACGCACGCCAGCGCCCCGTCCGTCTCGAGGCAGTTGTCGAACAGGCACAGCGGCTCGCTGATCCACCGGGAGCTCATGTACATCTCCCGCGTCAGGGGGCGTTCGTACATGATCGCGGCGGGGTTCTGGTTGGCCCGGTTGCGGCAGGCGAGGGCGACGTTGAAGAGATGGTCCCGGGTGGCCCCGTACTCGTGCATATAGCGACGGGCGAGCATCCCGATCTCGTCGACCGGCCTCAGCAGTCCGAAGGGCCGGGTCCACTGGGCGGGGGTGGGCAGTTGGGCGGTCGTGTTCCGCCACGGCCGGGGCCCGCTGCCGCGCTTGCGTGACCGCCAGGCGACGCCGACGGTCGCCTGCCCGGTCGCGACGGCGGCCGCGAGATGGGCGACGGTGGCACAGGAGCCGCCGCCCCCGAATCCGACCTTGCTGAAGAAGGTCAGATCTCCGAGCCCGACCGCCTTCGCCACCTCGACCTCGTCGGTCTCCTCCATGGTGTACGAGGCGAGCGCGTCCACCTTGCCGGGCGCGATCCCCGCGTCGTCGAGGGCCGCCAGGATCGCCCGGCACGCCAAGGCCTTCTCGGATTCGTGGAGTCGCCGGGCGAAGGAGGTCTGTCCTATGCCGACGACGGCGGTCGCGTCCTTGAACCCTGCCATGGGCACACCTCCGCGTGGAGTCCGGTCCGACGGCTGACAGGTCGTCAGGCTACAGCTAATCTGACGGTCAGTCAGCCACACGTTCCGGGGTCATGTTTCGGGAGGTCGCTGTGCGCGGTGACATGGAGTGGGGCAGCATTCCGGGCCTGGTGCACAGTGCGGCCCGTAGCCACGGGGACGTGGTGGCCGTCGTCGAGGGCCGTACCTCGATCTCGTACGCCGAACTGGGCGCCCGGGTGGTACGCGCGGCGGCGGCCTGCATCGCCGGCGGCGTCGGCGTCGGCGACCGCGTCGCGATCTGGGCGCCGAACACCCTGGACTGGATCGTCTCGGCGCTGGGCGCGGTGACGGCCGGGGCGGTGCTGGTTCCGCTCAACACGCGGTTCAAGGGCACGGAGGCCGCGTACGTGCTGGAAAGGAGCCGGGCCAAGCTCCTCTTCGTCACCGGCACGTTCCTGGGGACGTCGTACGTGGCGTCGCTGCGCCGCGCCGCGGCGGACGGACCGGGGGAGGGCCCTCTTCCAGGCCTCCCGCACCTGGAACAGGTGGTCGTCCTGGCGGACGACGCCCCGGCCGACTTCCGCACCTGGAAGGACTTCCTGGCCGACGGCGAGGGGACGGGGGAGCGGGAGGTATGGGCGAGAGCGGCGGCCGTGACCGGGACGTCCCCCTCGGACATCGTCTTCACCTCGGGCACGACGGGCCGTCCGAAGGGGGCGGTGATCACCCATGCCCAGTCGCTGCGGGCGTACGGGATCTGGACGGACCTCGCCGGCCTGAGGCGGGGCGACCGCTATCTGATCGTGAACCCCTTCTTCCACACCTTCGGCTACAAGGCCGGGGTGCTCGCCTGTCTGATGCGGGGAGCGACGATGATCCCGCAGCCGGTGTTCAACGTGGACACGGTGCTGGCGAACATCGCGGCGGAGCGCGTCTCGGTCCTCCCCGGCCCGCCCACCCTCCACCAGTCCCTCCTCGACCACCCCGCCCGTGACGCCCACGACCTCTCGGCCCTGCGCCTGGTGGTGACGGGGGCGGCGGTCGTGCCTCTGCGGCTGGTGGAACGCCTGCGCGGCGAACTCGGCGTGGAGACGGTCCTGACGGCGTACGGCCTGTCGGAGGCGAGCGGTTTCGTGACGATGTGCCGTAGAGGGGACGAGCCCTCCGTGATCGCGACGACGTCGGGCCGCGCCATACCCGGCACCGAGGTGCGGGTCGCCGACACGAGCGGCGAACGACTGGGTCCCGGCGTCCCCGGGGAGGTTCTGGTCCGCGGCTTCAACGTCATGCAGGGCTACTTCGAGGACGAGCGGGCCACGGCCGAGGTCCTGACCGCCGGCGGCTGGCTCCGCACGGGCGATGTGGGCGTACTGGACGCGTTCGGCAACCTCCGCATCACGGACCGCATCAAGGACATGTTCATCGTCGGCGGCTTCAACGCCTACCCGGCCGAGATAGAGCAGCTGCTGGGCCTGCACCCGGACGTGACGGACGTGGCGGTGATCGGCGTACCGGACGCACGGCTGGGGGAGGTCGGGAAGGCGTTCGTGGTCCGGCGCCCCGGGGCGGTGCTGACGGGGGACGACCTGATCGCCTGGTCCCGGCGCGAGATGGCGAACTACAAGGTGCCGAGGGCGGTGGAGTTCGTACGGGACCTGCCGCGGAACGCGAGCGGCAAGGTGGTGAAGGGGGAGCTCAGGCGTCGGTCGTGACCGGCACCGTGATCCGTTCGACCGGATTCTGATCGCCCAGGCACAGATCGAGGGCATGACCCTGGTGACCGGGACAAGTGGATCCCGGAGTACGACGTACGGGTCATGGCTGGGTGAGGGGGGCCCGGATCCGCCGATTGCGGTTCTGTGCCAACGGGTCAGAGTTTGAGGAACGCGTAGTGACGCTGGTGCCAAAGGAGCAATTGTTCGACGTGATCGAATGGTAGCGCCAGGAATTGGCCGAAACCCTGGTCTTGACACACTTCGGCCGCGGCGGCTCCCCCTCCGCGCCGCCGCGGCCGATCCCCGTGTGGGATGAAGGTCTACTTGGGCTCGGACGTGATGTGCGTGTTGTCCGGCGTGGTCTCACCGCCGTCGACGTCGGTGATGTGCGTGTTGAGCGGCTCGACGTTCGTGCTTGCTTCGGCGTCGGTGATGTGCGTGTTGAGCGGCTGGACGGCCGTGCCGGCGTCGGCGTCGGTGATGTGCGTGTTGTCCGGCTTGACGACCGGCTCGTCCTTGCTGGTGTCGCTCATTGTGGTGGCTCCCCATGGCTGTTGCTGTCGGACTGTCGAGGGCCCGCCCGGCCACTCCCCCGAGGGTGGCCGGGCGGGCCTCTCAAATCGCCCACCCTAGTCTGCGAGTTCGGCGATCTCACCGGCGGTCCGCCTGCCCCCGAAGCGGCGGATCGACAAGAAAAAGTGTGCCTGGCGGCGATAAACGAACGATGAACGTCCGTGTCCTGTGTCAGGCGGCCGCCGCCGGGGCGAGCAGTGCCTGCACCTCTGCGGCTTCCGGCGAGTGCAGCCTCTCGTAGATGTCGAGAGCCTCGCGCCAGCAGACCTGGGCCCGGCCGGTCTGACCGATTCCGTTCAACGACTTGCCGAGGACCGTGAGTACGTTGCCCCGGCGCCATTCCCCACCGATACCCCTGAGCATCGACAGAGCCATCTCGGCGTTGGCCGCGGCCTGCGCGGGACGCTGGGCCAAAAGATCTACTTCGGCGAGACGGAACAGGGTCATGCCCTCCCACAGCCTCTGACGGCTGGTGCGGAAGACCTGCAGGGCGTCCCTCAAGTGGCCGGAGGCATCCGACAGCTGACCGTTGCTGCTGAGGGCCATGCCCAGCGCGTAGTGGCCGTTCGCGGCCTTGAGGGTGTGCCCCAGCTCCACGTACATCCCGGTCCCCTGCCGCGCGAGGCTCACGGCGCTGTCGGCGCGGTCCGTCGCCAGGTGCAGGCGTGAGAGGTTGCACAGGGCAGCCGCCGTGCCCGACAGATCGCCGCAGGCGCGGAAGTCCTTGATGGCCCGCCCGAGATGCTCCTCGGCCTCCGCATAGCGGCTCTGATAGAAGGCGAAGGCGCCCAGGATGTTCGCCGCCCAGCAGCAGGGCAACGGATCTCCGGCGGCCTCGGAGAGCCTGAGAGCCTGGCGCGCCTCCTGGTCGGCCTGATCGAAGTAGCCCGACCAGTGCCTGGCATTGGCCAGGACGAGAACGGCCCGCCCCTCCGCTCGGCTGTCCGACGCCGCGCGTGCCGTGTCGCGTAGGGCGGTGGCCGCCGCCTCGTACTCCTTGGCGTTCGCTCCGGACTCGGCAAGGTCCACCGCGGCCCACAGCAGGTCGACCGCCCGCCTGAGCCGGGCGTTGTCGGAGGACTGCCGAACACACGCGAGCAGGGAGACGGCCTCGGAGTAGAGCCAGTCCTGCGCCGCACGCCGGTTCTCGAAGGTCAGTCCGGCGGTCCGGGTCTGCTCCAAGTGGTCCACCAGCCGGTCACCGGGCCGCTCGATCGCGTATCCCTCGGCCGCCGTCGCCAGATAGAAGTCCAGCAACCGCGACATCGCCGCATCCCGCTCGCTCGGCGGATGCTCGTCCCGCTCGGCGCAGGCCCGCGCGTAGAGGCGGACCAGGTCGTGGTAGCGGTACCGCCCGGGCGCCGCCGACTCCAGCAGCGACGTGTCCACCAGGGACTCCAGCAAGTCCTCGGTCTCGTCCACCGGCAGGTCCAGCACCGCCGCGGCCGCCGCCAGGGAGATGTCCGGGCCGTCGGCGAGGCCCAGGAGGCGGAACGCGCGGGCCTGGGCCGGCTCGAGCTGGCCGTAGCCCAGCTCGAAGGTCGCCTTCACCGCCAGGTCGCCGGCCTGGAGTTCGTCCAGGCGGCGCCGCTTGTCCACCAGCTTGGCCGCCAGGACCGACACCGTCCACGTGCGGCGCGCCGCCAGGCGGGACGCCGCGATGCGGATGGCGAGGGGCAGGAAGCCGCACGCCGCCACCACGTCCAGCGCCGCCTCGCGCTCTGCGGCCACCCGTTCCCCGCCCACGATCTTCGTGAACAGGGACAGCGCCTCGTCCGGGGACATCACGTCCAGGTCCACGAGATGCGCGCCCGCCAGGTCCACCATGCGCACCCGAGAGGTGACCAGGGCCGCGCACCCCTCCGTGCCCGGCAGCAGCGGGCGTACCTGGGCCGCGTCCTTCGCGTTGTCCAGCAGGACCAGGACCCGCCGGCCGTCCAGGACCGAGCGGTACAGCGCCGCCCGTTCATCCAGAGAGTCCGGGATCGCGGAGTCCGCCGTGCCGAGGGCGCGCAGGAACGAGCCCAGGACCGTCTCCGGTTCCGCCGCCCGCGGGCCCGCGCCCTGCAGGTCGACGTACAACTGCCCGTCCGGGAAGGCCGAACGTGCCTGGTGTGCCACGTGCACCGCCAGCGTCGTCTTGCCCACACCGCCGATCCCCGCCAACGCCGAGACGGCCATCACCCTGCCCTCGGCCGACGCCAGGACCTCGCCCAGCTCGGCGACGAATGACGCCCGGCCCGTGAAGTCGGGGACCGTGGCGGGCAGTTGCGCGGGGCGGACGGGAGCGGGCGAGGGCTCCTGCGCCGGGGCGGACGGTTCCGCAAGCCCCGGGTCCGCCTGGAGGATCCGCTGCTGGAGCTCCTTGAGGCCCGCGCGGGGGTCGACGCCCAGTTCCTCGGCAAGCAGGCGTCGTGTGTCCGCGTACACCGCCAGCGCCTCCGCCTGGCGGCCCGACCGGTACAGGGCCACCATCAGCAGCTCACGCAGCCGTTCGCGCAGCGGGTGGGCCGCGGTCAGGGCGGTGAGTTCGGAGACCGCCTCCGCGTGGCAGCCCTGTTCCAGGTCCATGTCCAGGCGGGACTCGAGGAGTTGGAGACGCCACTCCTCCAGGCGGGTGCGCTGGGCGTCGGCGTACGCGCCGGGCACGCTCGCCAGCGACTCCCCGTCCCACAGCGCCAGCGCCTCGTTCAGCACGTGTCGTGCGTGGCGCAGGTCCCCGGCGTGCTTGGCCTTCTCCGCCTCCGCGGCCAGCTCCTGTGCGGTCGCGAGGTCCAGGGAGCGGGCCTCACGCAGCCGCAGCGCATACCCGCCCGACTCGCTGACCAGTACGCCGGGCGAGAGGATCTTGCGCAGCCGGGAGGCGTAGGTCCGTACGGCGGCCAGCGCCCGCGGCGGCGGCTCGTCGCCCCACAGCGCGTCGATCAGTTCGGACGCGGTCGCCGTACGGCCCTCGCGCAGCAGCAACGCGGCCAGCAGGGCGCGCTGCTGCGGCGAGCCCGTGGCCAGCAGCTCCTCTCCGCGCCACGCGCGCACCGGCCCGAGCACGCCGAAGCGCAGCGTCGCCGACTCCTCGGGACCCCGCCGCTGCGGCACTCGCGGTACACCCTCCATCGCTGCCCCCAGGCCCCCTGCCGAACCGTCCACAACCAGGAGGCCAGTTTGCCTTGTTCATGGCGGATACGTCAGCCATGGGAGACGGCGATCACAGCCCGGCAGACGGGGTATCACAGGGCCCACACAAGTTCTCTCCACGCACCGTCGGACCGGAGGGGGCTCGAGACCGGCTGACGGTGTGTCAGATCGGCGCTACGGTGACCGGCATGGAGACCTCACAGGCCAACGGAACCAGCGTCACCTTCCCGAAGATCATCTCCGTCGACGACCACACGGTGGAGCCCCCGAACGTCTGGCAGGACCGGCTCCCGCGGAAGTACCGCGACACGGGACCGCGCATCGTGCGAGCGCCCCTGAAGGAGATGTCCTTCCTGGGCGGCAGGTTCGCCCCCGTCATGGGCGCGCCCGGCGACACCGGCCCGGTCGGGGACTGGTGGGTCTACGAGGATCTGCACCGTCCCCTCACCCGCCTGGACACGGCCGTCGGGTACAGCAGGGACGAGATCAAGCTCGAGGTCATCACCTACGAGCAGATGCGGCCCGGCTCGTACGACGTCCCCCGGCGCCTTGCCGACATGGATGTCAACCACGTCCAGTCCGCGCTCTGTTTCCCGACCTTCCCGCGCTTCTGCGGGCAGACTTTCACCGAGGCCAAGGACCGCGAGCTGGGGCTGCTCGGGGTGCGCGCCTACAACGACTGGATGGTGGAGGAGTGGTGCGGGCCCGAGGCGCGCGGTCGTCTGATACCCCTCACTCTGGTCCCCCTGTGGGACGCCGGACTCGCCGCCGCCGAAGTACGCCGCAACGCGGAGCGCGGCGTGCGGGCCGTGGCCTTCTCCGAGATCCCGCCCCGCCTGGGGCTGCCGTCCGTCCACACCGACGACTGGGACCCGTTCCTCGCCGCCTGCGACGAGACCGGCACCGTCATCGCGATGCACATCGGTTCCAGCAGCAGAATGCCGTCCACGTCCGCGGACGCCCCGCCGGCCGTCGGTTCCACCATCACCTTCGCCAACTGCTGCTTCTCCATGGTCGACTGGTTGCTGAGCGGCAAGTTCGAGCGCTTTTCGAACCTCAGGGTGATGTATGCGGAAGGTCAGATCGGGTGGATCCCGTACATCCTCGAGCGCGCCGACGTCGTCTGGGAGGAGAACCGCGCATGGGGCGGGGTGGCCGACAAGGTCCACCGTCCGCCCTCCGAGCTCTTCGCCGACCATGTCTGCGGCTGCTTCTTCGACGACGCCTTCGGGCTGCGCAACCTCGACGCCATCGGCGTCGGGAACGTTCTCTACGAGACCGACTACCCGCACTCCGACTCCACATGGCCGAAGTCGCGGGAGGTGGGTGAGGCCCAGATGGGGCATCTTGCCGCGGACGTCGTGGAGCGCATCGTCCGGGGCAACGCCATCGAACTGCTCGGGCTGACCGAGGACGGCCTGTGGCCCGGACAGGCCGGACGGGCCGCGACCACTGCCGACGAATGAGGAGTATCCGCGCACGGTCCGGGGCGCGCAGGTGAACAATCACACCCCGCGTTGAACATTCGCCGACCACGGCCGCATCGGGGCCGACCGGTCTTCAGCATGGGGGTCACCCGCACTTCCCCGCTCCCCCTACCGGAGGACCGTCGTGCCCCGTTGGAGAACAGCCCTGGCCACCCTGTCGGCCGCGTTCGCCGGCGCCACCGTGCTGCTCGGCGCCCCGCCCGCCCAGGCCGCTCCCAGTGACGCCGACCTCGCCTACCGCTGGGCGCCGCTGCACCACCAGGACACCTCGTCGTCGTACCACACCGCCGACTATCTGGCGCCGGTCGACTACGACGGCGACTGGAGCACCGTCAACAACTGGGAGGACCTGGACGCCAACGCCTCGCGGCTGACCGGCACCGTGTACTACTCGGTGGCCGAGACCGAGACGCACTGGTACGTCACCTACGCCTTCTTCCACCCCCGGGACTGGAAGGACTACCCGCTGAACCTCCTGTCGCACGAGAACGACATGGAGGGTCAGGTGGAGGTCGTCCGCAAGGACGGCAGCGAGTACGGCACCCTGCAGGCCGTGGTGACGCTCGCCCACGACAACTTCTACTCCTACACCCCGCCCGGCAGCCCCTTCACCGACGGCCGCGAGAACATCGACGGCACGGTGGTCATGCAGAGCTACGACGGCGCGCAGCACCCGACGAGCTTCCAGGAGGCGCGCGGCCATGGGGCGTACGCCTGGGACGGCACCGACTTCCCGGGCGGCGACGGCATCGTCTACGCGCCGAGCCGCGGCGCGGGCTCCGTCCCGACCGGCGGCAACGACCGCAACGCGCGCTACGGGCTCAGCGATCTCACCACCGCCGACAGCCTCTGGGGCCGGCGCAACAACGCTGAGACGTATGCCAAATGGGGCGCCTTTCGCGGTGACAACGGCCAGGACAACGCGGCACACGCCGCTTGGGCCTGGGACGACTCCAACGACGGCAGTGACCTCCAGGCAGGCGTGATCGCGACCGATCCCGCGTACCTGGTCTCCCGGTACTTCGGCAACACGGGCGACCTGAGCCTGACCTATCTGCGCAACCCGTACCGCTCCTGAGTGCGGCCGTTCCGGGCGGCGGGCCGGCGGCCGCCCGGAACGCGGGCACCCCCTTGTCTGATGGGTCGTCAGTCAGGACTATGGACTGACTCTCGTTGAACTGACGAACCGTCAGTAAGGTGGTGGATCCATGCAGGTGCGGCCGGACGGGGAACTGGCCTACGGGATGCAGCTCCCGATCCAGTCCCAGAGCACGATCTACGCCGAGGCCTGGGAGGCGGGCGCGGGTCCCGAGGACCTCGTCGCCGTCGCCCGGGCCGCGGAGGACGCCGGGTTCGACTACGTGGCGAGCTGTGACCACGTCGCCGTCCCGCGGCGCCTCGCCCCCGCCATGAGCACGGTCTGGTACGACCCCGTCGCCACCCTCGCCCACCTGGCCGCCGTCACCGAACGCGTGCGCCTGCTGAGCCATGTGGCGATCGTCGGGCTGCGGCATCCGCTCGTGACCGCCAAGCAGTACGCGACCCTCGACCATCTCTCCGGCGGACGGCTCGTCCTCGGGGTGGGGGCCGGGCATGTGCGGGAGGAGTTCGTGGCGCTCGGGGTGGACTTCGGCCGGCGGGGCGCGGTGCTCGACGAGACGATCGACGCGCTGAGGGCGGCGCTCGGGCCGGAGGAGTACCCCGAGCACCACGGGAAGTCGTACGACTTCGCGGGGCTCGGGCAGCGGCCCCGGCCGGCCCGGGCGAGCGTCCCGTTGTGGGTCGGCGGTTCCTCGCCCGCAGCCGTGCGCCGGGCCGCACTCAAGGGCGACGGCTGGCTGCCCCAGGGCGATCCCCGCGACCGGCTGCCCGCCCAGATCGCCCGTCTGCTCCGGCTCCGGGCGGAGGCGGGAATCGAGGAGCCCCTCACCGTCGGCTCCATCACCGAGCCGCTGTATGTGGGCGAGCCGGGTTGGGACGTGGGACGGCGCACGCTCAGCGGAGCGCCGGAGGCCCTCGCCGAGTCGCTGCGTGCGTACGGCGCGATGGGCGTGCACCAGATCCAGGTGCGGTTCCGCAGCCGGAGCCGTGCCGAACTCACCGACCAGATAGCTGCGTTCGGCGCCGAGGTCGCCCCCCACCTTCATTGAGGAGACCCCATGGGCAAGCTGGACGGGCGCGTCGTCATCGTCACCGGTGCGGCGCGCGGACAGGGCGAACAGGAGGCGCGGCTGTTCACCCAGGAGGGCGCCCGGGTCGTCCTCGCGGACGTGCTCGACGACCGGGGGGAGGAGCTCGCCAAGGAGCTGGGGCAGTCGTACGTCCACCTCGACGTGGCACGCGAGGCCGACTGGGACGCCGCCGTGGCCGCCGCGAAGGAGGCGCACGGGCGCATCGACGGGCTGGTCAACAATGCCGGGATCCTGCGGTTCAACGCTCTGGTCGACACGCCCCTCGACGAGTTCATGAACGTCGTACAGGTCAACCAGGTCGGCTGTTTCCTCGGTATCAGGGCCGTCGCGCCCGAGATCGCGGCCGCCGGCGGCGGCACCGTCGTCAACACCGCTTCGTACACCGCGGTGACCGGCATGGCGGCCGTGGGCACCTATGCGGCGACCAAGCACGCCGTCCTCGGCCTCACCCGGGTCGCCGCGATCGAGCTGGCGCCCCGGCGGATCCGCGTCAACGCGATGTGTCCCGGCGCGATCGACACCCCGATGTCCAATCCGGCCCTGCTCGATCCCGGGGCGGACGCCGAGAAGACGTCCCGGGCGCTCGACGAGCTGTACCGCAGGCTCGTACCGCTCGGACGGATAGGCAAGCCGGAGGAGGTCGCCCGGCTCGCCCTCTTCCTGACCTGTGACGACTCCTCCTACATCACCGGGCAGCCGTTCGTGATCGACGGCGGATGGCTGGCCGGGGTCTCGGTCATCTGACTGTCCATCAGCTATTGACGCTCCATCCGGGCGGTGTCAGAGTCGGCGGCAGATGTATCTGACGGTATGTCAGTTAAAACGTGTGGGGACGGTGAACCGCCTTGGAATTCGGGCTCTTTGTACAGGGATATGTGGGCAAGCGGGCCGAGAGCGACCCGCTCGCGGAGCACAAGGCGCTGATGGAGGAGACCGAGTACGTCATCCAGGCGGACAAGTCCGGCTTCAAGTACGCCTGGGCGTCCGAGCACCACTTCCTGGAGGAGTACTCCCACCTCTCCGCCAACGACGTCTTCCTCGGTTACCTCGCCCACGCCACCGAGCGGATCCACCTCGGCTCCGGGATCTTCAACCCGCTGGCCCAGGTCAACCACCCGGTGAAGGTCGCCGAGAAGGTCGCCATGCTCGACCATCTCACCGGCAACCGCTTCGAGTTCGGCAGCGGACGCGGCGCGGGCTCCCACGAGATTCTCGGCTTCCTTCCCGGCATCAGCGACATGAACCACACCAAGGAGATCTGGGAGGAGACCATCGCCGAGTTCCCCAAGATGTGGCTCCAGGACGAGTACGTCGGCTTCCAGGGCAAGCACTGGCAGCTCCCGCCGCGCAAGGTCCTGCCCAAGCCGTACGGGAAGTCGCACCCCGCGATGTGGTATGCGGCCGGATCGCGGCCCTCGTACGCCATGGCCGCCAAGAAGGGCCTCGGGGTGCTCGGTTTCAGCATCCAGAAGGTCTCCGACATGGAGTGGGTGCTCGAGCAGTACAAGACGGCGATCGTCGACGCCGAGCCCATCGGGGACTTCGTCAACGACAACGTGATGGTGACGACCACCGCCATCTGCGCACCGACCCACGAGGAGGCGATCCGGATCGCGATGAACGGCGGACTGCACTACCTGCCGTCCCTCGTCTTCCGCTACCACGACACCTTCCCGCGCCCCGAGGGCTTCCCCGTCTGGCCCGAGACGCTCCCCGAGTACACCGAGGAATTCCTCGAACTCCTCATCGAGGAGGAGCTGCTCGTCTGCGGCGCCCCCGACGAGGTGCTCACCCAGTGCAAGAGGTGGGAGCAGGCGGGCGCCGACCAGCTCAGCTTCGGACTGCCGGTCGGGATCCCCAAGGAGGAGACGCTCCAGACGATCCGGCTGATCGGCGAGCACGTGATTCCGAAGATCGACACGGATCCGGTGCATCGCACCACGCGGTTCAGGCAGAGCGCCTGATCGCCGTCGGGCTGCGGGCCGTCCGGCGACTGCGGGTCCGATGCGGCTGTTCGCGCCCACGCGGCGGAGTCGCCCGTCGACACAGCCCCGCGCCCCTCTCGAGGCGCTCACCCGCACCGGAGGTCAAGGAGGCAAGGTCCATGCTCGATCACATCATCAGGGGTGCGACCGTCGTGGACGGGACGGGAGCGCCGGGGTACACCGCGGACGTGGGGATACGGGACGGCCGCATCGCCGCCGTCGGCAGGGTGACTGGGGAGTCGCACACGTCCGAGGACGCGACCGGCCTCGTCCTCGCCCCGGGCTTCGTCGACCCGCACACCCACTACGATGCGCAGCTGTTCTGGGATCCGTACGCGACCCCGTCCCTGAACCACGGGGTCACCACGGTCGCGGCCGGCAACTGCGGCTTCACCCTTGCCCCGCTGAATCCCGCGCGGCCCGGGGACGCCGACTACACCCGCCGGATGATGTCCAAGGTCGAGGGCATGTCCCTGGTCGCCCTGGAGGAAGGGGCACCTTGGAACTGGCACTCCTTCGGGGAATATCTGGACGCCCTCGAAGGACGGATCGCCGTCAACGCGGGTTTCATGGTGGGCCACTGCGCGCTGCGGCGGTATGTGATGGGACCGGACGCGATCGGCGGACAGCCGACCGGGGAGCAGTCGGCCGCCATGCTCCGGCTCTTCCACGAGGCCATGGACGCGGGCGCCTGGGGGCTGTCCACCACCCAGTCGTCCACGCACTCCGACGGTGACGGCCGGCCGGTCGCCTCCCGGCACGCCCGGCCGGCGGAACTGCTGGCCCTCGCCGGGGCGGTGGGTGAACACGAGGGCACGCAGATCGAGGCCATCGTCGCGGGCTGCCTCGACCAGTTCAGCGACGCCGAGGTCGACCTGCTCGTGGAGATGAGCGCGGCCGCAGGACGACCACTGAACTGGAACGTCCTCACGATCGACGCATCCGTCCCGGAACGCGTGCCGCGCCAGTTGGTGGCGAGCGAGCGCGCCCGCAGGGCGGGCGGCCGGGTGGTGGCCCTCACCATGCCGATCCTCACTCCGATGAACATGTCGCTGGGCACCTTCTGCGCGCTGAACCTTATCCCGGGATGGGGCCCGATCCTGGGCCTGCCCGTGCCCGAGCGGATCGCGCGGCTGCACGACCCGCAGGTGCGGGCCGAGATGCTGCGCCGCGCCGAATCCAAGGAGGCGGGCGTCTTCCGGCGGTTCGCGAACTTCGGTCGGTACGTCATCGGGGACACCTACAGCCCGCGCAACGAGGGCCTGACCGGGCGGGTCGTGAATGACATCGCCGCCGAACGCGGTCTGGATCCCTTCGCCTGCCTGGTCGAGATCTGCGCCGATGACGAGCTGCGGACCGTTCTGTGGCCCATGCCCACCGACAACGACCCCGACTCCTGGGCGATGCGGGCCGAGACCTGGCGGCACGATGACGTCCTGCTCGGCGGCTCGGACGCGGGCGCCCATCTGGACCGCATGTGCGGCGCCCCGTACACGACCCGGTTCCTCGGGGACTGTCTGCGCGGCCGGAAGCTGGTGCCGCTCGAGCGGGCCGTGAAGATGCTGACGGACGACCCCGCGCGGCTGTTCGGCCTGCGGGAGCGGGGCCGAGTGTGGGAGGGATTCCATGCGGACCTGGTCCTCTTCGACCCGGAGCGTGTCGACGCCGGTCAGGCCACCCTGGTGCACGACCTGCCGGGAGCAAGCCCACGGCTGGACTCCAGGGCGATCGGGGTGCGGGCGGTCTGGGTCAACGGTGTCGCGGCGATCCGGGACGACGTGGTGACCGGGGCCGTGCCGGGCAGGGTGCTGCGCTCCGGGCGGGACACCAGGACGGTGAGCACGTCGTGACGCAGCGGCAGCGGTTGTTCATCGGCGGGGACTGGGTCGAGCCCGACGGGGGCCACTACGAAATCGTCGACCCGGCGACCGAGGAGACCGTCGGATGGGCGCCGGAGGCCTCCCGGGAGCAGGTGCGCGCGGCGGCCGCGGCGGCCCGCGAGGGCTTGGGACCGTGGTCGCGGAAGACCCCCGAGGAGCGAGCGGCCGTCCTCGCCCGCGCGGCGGACGTGATGCAGCGCAACCTCGTGCCGTACGCCGACCTGGCCCAGGCGGAGAGCGGTGCCACGACCGGTACGGCGCGCGGGATGCAGGTCGGGGTGGCGGTGGCCCGCTTCCGCCGGTACGCGCGCGTGGAGCCGGTCGAGCAGCCGCTGCCTCCGCAGATCAATGAGGCGGGACCGTTCGGCGGGGCCGCCGTCATGGGCGCGCTCGCGGTGCGCCAGCCGGTCGGCGTGGTCACCTGCATCACCTCGTACAACAACCCCTGGGCCAATCCGGCCGGCAAGGTCGCGCCCGCGCTGGCCATGGGCAACACGGTGGTGGTGAAGCCGGCACCGCAGGATCCGCTGTCGGTGTACCGCATGGCCGAGGCGCTCCAGGAGGCGGGCGCGCCGCCCGGTGTCGTGAACGTGGTCAGCGGATCGCGCCCGGAGGTCGGCGAGGCTGCCGTGGACTGCCCGGACGTCGACATGGTGAGCTTCACCGGCTCCACGGCCGTCGGGCAGCGCATCGCCGAGGTGTGCGGCCGTTCCATGAAACGGCAGTTGCTGGAGCTGGGCGGCAAGGGTGCGGCGCTGGTCTTCGACGACGCGGACGTGGACGCCGCGGTGGCCGGGATCGGGACGACGTTCTCCTTCTACAGCGGCCAGATCTGCACAGCGCCGACACGGGTGATCGCCCAGCGGGGCGTGTACGACCGTCTGGTGTCCCGACTGGCCGCGTACGCACGCCATCTGGCGGTCGGGGATCCGCGCGAGCGGGGAACGGTGGTGGGCCCGGTGATCTCCGCGGCGCACCGGGACCGTGTGGAGTCGTACGTGGAACTGGGCCGCAAGGAGGGCGCACGACTGGTCGCCGGGGGCGTCCGTCCGCCGCACGAGCGTGGTTTCTACGTCGCCCCGGCTCTTCTCGCGGACTGCGCGCCCGACATGAGGGTGGTCAGGGAGGAGATCTTCGGTCCGGTGGTCGTGGTCGTCCCCTTCGACGAGGAGGAGGAAGGCATCGCCCTGGCCAACGACAGCGACTACGGCCTGATCGACTACGTCTGGTCCGGGGACGTGGCGCGTGCCTTCCGCGTCGCCCGCCGACTGCGCGCCGGCGGTGTCGGCGTGAACACCGTCGGCCGCAACATGGAGGCCCCGTTCGGCGGTTTCAGGAAGAGCGGCGTCGGTCGTGACGTCGGCTCGTACGCCCTGCACGCGTACAGCGAACTGCAGGCGATCGTCTGGCCGGGATGACCCTCAATCGTCCAGGTCCACCCGTACGGTGAGCAGCCCCGTCCCGAGCGCCCGCACCGCCTTGCTGTTCAGACGGGGCAGCGTCTTCAGCCGGACCCGGGGGTCGTCGTCCGGGAGTACATGGGCGGTGCCCGGGTACCAGCGTCCCCGGATGCGGACACGCACCCGGGGGTCGGCCCGGATGTTGCGGATGTACTGGGACTTCTCGCCGTGCTCGGAGACCAGCCAGAAGGAATCGCCGATGCGGCGCCCGCCCAGGGGGGTCTGGCGCGGCAGGCCCGAGATGCGGCCCGTGGTCTCCAGGAGCGTCTGGAGCGGCATGCGCCGCTGCACCGGATTGACGAGCCGGCGTTGAAGCGCCGTGATCGCACGGTACTTGAAGTCGGTGAAGCCCGGCATGATCGCGTGTTCCCCCTGACGACGTGAAGGGCGAGGCGCCCCACGCAGTCTCGCAGACCCCGCACCGGGGCGCGCGGCAATAGGCCGCGCGCCCCCGGTGGGCCTACGCCCGGCCCAGGAAGATCGGGTTCGTGAATGCGGCCAGGACGCCCGGCAACGGGCCCACCGCCGCCTCGTGCCGCAGCTCCGCCCGCACGTACGCGGCGTACTGCGCCGTCGTGCGCCACTCGACGGTGCCCGACCCGGTCACCGGCAGCGGGTCGCTGGTGAACAGCACGCCCTGGTCGGTGACGAAACGGACCGTGCAGCGGGGCGCGCCCTGTGCCTCCAGACGGACCGTGACCGGGGTGTCGCGGTCCACCCGCAGCCGTTCGCCGATGCCCGCGTGTTCGCCGCGGCCGCCCGCCGCCGTGAACGTCAGCGAGACGTTCTTCGATTCGGCGACGTACGAGCGGCCCGCGCGGATGCCCTCCTGGATGGCCTCCCGGGTCAGATCGTCGGCGAGGACGACCGTCTGCGGGGTGCCGATCGCGTCCGGGTCGCGGTGGGCGTCGCTGTTGCCCATCGCCGGCAGCCACCGGCCGTGCTCCTCCCGGACCGCCGCCACCAGCGTGTTGTCCCACTCCGCCAGCGTCACCTCGTCGTCCGGCGTGTAGGGGCCGTTCCACACCTCCAGCACGTCCGCCTCGCCGAAGCCGAACTTCCAGCCGCAGCCGATGCAGGTGGCGTGCGGATGAGCAGGGACGACCAGGCCACCGGTCCGGCGGATCTCCCGAGCGAAGCGGGCCCAGCGGTTGTCGCCCGCCCGGTAGCGCCAGTCGATGAACGTGCCCGGATCGGTGCCCACCGCCAGCACGTGACCGTTCCGCGTGGTGACCTCCTCGCCCAGCATGATCAGCAGGTCGTCACCCGCCTGGTCGGCCCAGTGCGCGTGGGAGGAGTGGGTGTTGTGCTCCGAGGTGTTGATGAAGTCGAGGCCGGCCGACCGGGCCAGCGCCGCGATCTCCGCGGGCGTACGGCGGCCGTCGGAGTACCAGGAGTGCATGTGGCAGTCACCCCGGTACCAGGCGCGGCCGCGGCCCTTGGCCCGGTTCGGCGGATACACGGGCGCCGGGGTCTCGCCCTGCGTGCCGTAGGTGAGCGTGATCGTCACCTCGTACGTCAGGCCCTGCGGCGCCACTGTGTACGGGCCGAGCGCGATGTGCCAGGTGCCGGCGCGGATCCGGCCCGGGATGTACCCCGGGGTGGCGTCGTCCGCGCGGATGAAGAACTCCGTGCGCGCACCGCCGGACCAGCCGCGGAAGCCCTTGTCGCCCAGTTCCGTGCCGCGCTCGTCGAAGATGCCGATGTCGAGGGCGTTGCCCTGGGTGCCGGCCGGGACGGACGGCTTGTCGTAGGTGTAGGAGACCTTGATCTCGCGGACGCCTTCGGGGACGTCGACCGGGAGGTAGACGAAGTCGGGGGAGCCGGTGGGCAGCGTGCCGCGCACCGTCTTCGTCTCCTGGTTGTCGGCCGCCTCCGCGGCGGACCCGTTGGGGAAGCTCACGGTTCCCAACGTAAGCGCGGCGGCCGCACCCGTCACGAACAGTGCGCGTCTGCCGATGCCGTGGTCGTCCTCGCACATGCTGCTGCTCCCAAAGTGTCGGATCACGGGGTGGTGCAGAGGTGGTGCGCTCCACTGTGCTGTTCACCCGTGAACTCCATTCCACGGGAAGCCGATCGGCAGCTACGTGTCGGCCTAACAGGGAGTTGCCGTCGCTCCGTGGTGGCGGTCGACGCCGTCCCGTCGGGACACGAGCGCCCTGTATGACCTGATCACCGCAAACGTATCCTCGGAGGATGACGACTTCCGCGGCCTCCGGAACCGGACCCACCGAGAACTCCATGCGTCGCGCCCTGAAACGTGCTCGTGACGGAGTCGCACTGGACGTCGCCGAGGCGGCGGTGCTGCTCCAGGCCCGTGGCGGCGATCTGGAGGATCTGGCCGCCTCGGCCGCCCGGGTGCGGGACGCCGGCCTGCGGGCCGCGGGCCGGCCCGGTGTCATCACCTACTCCAAAAGTGTCTTCATCCCGCTGACCCGGCTGTGCCGGGACAAGTGCCACTACTGCACCTTCGTCACGGTGCCGGGCAGGCTGCGCCGGGCCGGGCACGGGATGTTCATGTCCCCGGACGAGGTCCTGGACATCGCCCGCAAGGGGGCGGCGCTGGGTTGCAAGGAGGCGCTGATCACCCTCGGGGACAAGCCCGAGGACCGCTGGCCCGAAGCGCGCGAGTGGCTGGACGCGCACGGGTACGACGACACGATCGCCTATGTGCGGGCCGTCTCCGTCCGGATCCTGGAGGAGACGGGGCTGCTGCCTCACCTCAACCCGGGGGTGATGTCGTGGACGGACTTCCAGCGCCTGAAGCCGGTCGCCCCGTCGATGGGGATGATGCTGGAGACCACGGCGACCCGGCTGTGGTCCGAGCCGGGCGGCCCGCACTACGGCTCCCCGGACAAGGAACCGGCCGTGCGGCTGCGGGTGCTGGAGGACGCGGGGCGTTCCTCGGTGCCTTTCACGTCGGGGATCCTGATCGGGATCGGTGAGACGTACGAGGAGCGGGCGGAGTCGCTGTTCGCGCTGCGGAAGGTGGCCCGCAGCCATCACGGCATCCAGGAACTGATCATCCAGAATTTCCGCGCCAAGCCGGACACGGCGATGCGGGGCATGCCGGACGCGGAACTGGACGAACTGGTGGCCGCGGTGGCCGTCGCCCGGCACATCATGGGCCCGGCGGCCTGCCTCCAGGCACCACCGAACCTGGTGGACGGCGCGTACGGGCGACTCATCGGCGCGGGCATCGACGACTGGGGCGGGGTCTCGCCGCTGACCATCGACCATGTGAACCCGGAGCGGCCCTGGCCGCAGATCGAGCGGCTGGCCGAGCGCTCCCGCGCGGCGGGCTTCGAACTGCGCGAACGCCTCTGCGTCTACCCGGAGTTCGTCCAGCGCGGCGAGCCCTGGCTGGATCCGAGGCTGCTGCCCCACGTCCGGGCGCTGGCGGACCCGGAGTCGGGGCTGGCGCGTACGGACGCGGTCGTCGAGGGACATCCGTGGCAGGAGCCGGAGGAGGTGTTCCGGGCGTCGGGGCGCACGGACCTGCACCGCACCATCGACACCGTGGGGCGCACCGGCGACCGGCGGGACGACTTCGACGAGGTGTACGGCGACTGGGGGGCGCTGCGGGAGGCGGCCGTGCCGGGCATGGCGCCCGAGCGCATCGACACCGACGTACGGGTGGCGCTTCGCCGGGCGGCTGACGACCCGACGAAGCTGAGCGACGCGGAGGCGCTGGCCCTGCTGCATGCGGACGGCCCCGCGCTGGACGCGTTGTGCCGGGTGGCGGACGACGTCCGCACGTCGGTGGTCGGCGACGACGTCACCTACATCGTCACCCGCAACATCAACTTCACCAACGTCTGCTACACCGGCTGCCGTTTCTGTGCGTTCGCGCAGCGCCGCACGGACACCGACGCCTACACCCTCTCCCTGACCCAGGTCGCCGACCGCGCCCGACAGGCATGGGACGTGGGCGCGGTGGAGGTGTGCATGCAGGGCGGCATCCACCCCGACCTGCCCGGCACCGCCTACTTCGACATCGCGAAGGCGGTGAAGTCCCACGTCCCCGGGATGCACGTCCACGCCTTCTCCCCCATGGAGGTGGTGAACGGCGCGACGCGCACCGGCATGTCGATCCGCGAGTGGCTGACGGCGGCGAAGGAGGCAGGTCTCGACACGATCCCCGGCACCGCGGCCGAGATCCTCGACGACGAGGTGCGCTGGGTCCTGACCAAGGGCAAGCTGCCGACGGCCACCTGGGTCGAGGTGGTGACGACGGCGCACGAGCTGGGCATCCGCTCGTCGTCGACCATGATGTACGGCCATGTGGACCAGCCGCGTCACTGGCTGGGCCACCTGCGCACCCTCTCCCGGATCCAGCAGCAGACGGGCGGGTTCACCGAGTTCGTCACCCTCCCCTTCATCCACACCAACGCGCCCGTCTATCTGGCGGGCATCGCGCGCCCCGGCCCGACGATGCGCGACAACCGTGCCGTCACCGCCATGGCACGCCTCCTGCTGCACCCGCACATCCCCAACATCCAGACCAGCTGGGTGAAACTGGGCACCGAGGGCGCGGCGGAGATGCTCCGTTCCGGCGCCAACGATCTGGGCGGCACGCTGATGGAGGAGACCATCTCCCGCATGGCGGGCTCGTCGTACGGGTCGTACAAGTCCGTCAAGGAGCTCGTCGCGGTGGCGGAGGCGGCGGGCCGCCCTGCGAAACCGCGTACGACGCTGTACGGCGAGGTCCCTGAGGAACGACAGCGGGCGGCGGAGGTGTCGGACGGGCATCTGCCCGAACTGCTGCCGGTGTTGGACTGAGGAGACCGGCGACGCCCTCCGCTTCTCCCTCGGCCGGCCGCGGCGGGAGGAGCGGAACACCTTGTGACGTTCCGTGATATTGCTCTGGGCGACGAAGTGGGGGCAAAGGTGGTCGCAGAGGTGTGCCCTTCCGCCGACCGGGCGGCCGGTTCGGGCGGTGGGCTCGCGTTCACCGGCCACGGTGGCGCGCTGCTCGTCGGCCGCGTCGCGCTCCTCGCCCTCGCGCTGGGTGTCGGAGTCGTCCTCGCCGTGCGCCGCAGGGCCGCCGCCTGACGCACGGAAGGCGCGCGTGCCGGTCGCGGCCAGGGCCACGGCCGGCACGCCACGGCGCCTTCTCCGCGCCCTCGGCCAGGAGTGCCACCGCACGGGCCTGTCCGCGGGTGTGGCGCGCCTGACTCCTCGGTGCCCTGAATCGACCGTTCCCGTTCGATTACAGTGCTGAACTGTCGGACGTGCGGACGGTGCCCTGAGGAGGCCTGGGTGGGCGCGACAGCCGGTGCCCCCTGGGGCCGGACCCAGCAGCAGGACTTTCGCAGCCGCGTGCGCGGAACCCTGCTCGGCGTGGCCGTCGGTGATGCCCTGGGTGCACCGCTCGACGGGCTCTCCCTGGAGGAGATCCGTGAGGCGTACGGCCATGACGGGCTGGGCGACCTCGCGTCCGAGCACGGCCGGCGCGGCGCGATCACCCATCTCACCCAGCTCAGCCTGTTCTCCGTCGATGGGCTCATCCGTGCCCAGGTCCGCCGCGACACCGGCGCCTGGCACCCGCCGACCGATCTCCATCGCGCGTATCTGCGCTGGGTGGCCACCCAGCGGGACTGGGGACCCGACGAGCGCCGCGAGGACGACGGCTGGCTGGCCCGCGAGGAGTGGCTGTACGCCCGCCGCTCCCCGGACCGGGCCTGTCTGCTCGGCTTCGGCGACGAGACCATGGGCACGCTGGACGCGCCCAAGAACCCCGGCGAACAGGGGCCTGAGGCGGCCGCCCGTTCCGCGCCCTTCGGGCTGCTCGTCGGCTGGGAACCACAGCTCGTGCTGCAGCTCGCGGTCGAGTGCGCCACGCAGACGCACGGACACCCCACGGCCTACCTGGCCGCGGGCGCGTATGCCGTGATCGTGCATGCCCTGGCCCGTGGCGAGAACCCGGACGCGGCCGTGCAGCAGGCCCTCGCACTGCTCGCCCCGCGGCCCGGGCAGCAGCCCGTCGCCGACGCGTTGCAGCACGCGCTGGGCGCGGTGCGGCAGGGGATGCCCATGCCGGCGCGTATCGAGGACCTCGCCGGGAGCGGTGGGGCGGAGGGGGCGCTGGCCGTCGCCGTCTACTGCGCACTGGTGGGGGAGGACGTACGGCACGGGCTGTGCCTCGCGGTGAATCACGGGGGACCGTCGGGGGCCGCGGGTGCGCTCACCGGCGGACTGCTCGGCGCCCTGTACGGCGAGACGGCCCTCCCGCCGGCCTGGCTGGCCGAGCTGGAGGGCCGTCCCACGATGCTGGTGCTGGCGGACGACTTCGCCATGGAGATGACGCAGGGCGCCGCACTGCACGGGCCTACCGGGTCGTCGCAGGGGTGGCTCGCGCGGTACCCCCGGGCGTAGGCCCGTACGTCGTCCCCCTCAGGTGCCGGACGGTGTGCCGGTGCCCGTGCTCGGCTGCACGGCGTCCGCCGCCGGCACCACCGCCGCCGCCCCGTCGTCGTCCGTGTTCAGCTGCTCGATGATCGCGTCCCGCTCCGGAGTGTCCTCCGGACGCACCAGGCCGATCACGATGTACAGCACCAGCGAGATCACCATCGGCAGTGCCACCTGGTACTCCAGCTTCACGTCCGTGCGCTGGGAGAAGTCCAGGTGGTAGTTGACGAGGAAGAACGCCAGCAGACCGGCCGCCCAGCTGATGAGCGCGGCCGCCGGGCCGGACTTACGGAAGGGCCGCAGCAGGCCCAGGATGAACGGGATCGCGATCGGACCCATCAGACCGGCCACCCACTTGATGACCACCGTGATGATGTCCTTGAAGGTGGGGGAGTTGACCTGGGTCGCCACCGCCATGGACAGGCCGAGGAAGGCGACCGTCGTGACCCGGCCCGCGATCAGACCGGTCCGGGAACTCCATGCCCGGGCCGCCTTGGAGAACACCGGGACCACGTCCCGGGTGAACACCGCGGCGATCGCGTTGGCGTCGGAGGAGCACATGGCCATCGTGTGCGAGAAGAAGCCCACGACCACCAGACCCAGCAGGCCGTGCGGCAGCAGCTGTTCGCTCATCAGGCCGTACGCGTCCGAGCCGTCCGGCTTCTGCGCCGTGACCAGGAGCGGCGACAGCCACATCGGGATGAAGAGGATGATCGGCCACACGAACCACAGAGCCGCCGACAGCAGCGCCGACCGCGTCGCCTGCTTCGCGCTGCCCGTCGCCATGTAGCGCTGGGCCTGGTTCCACATGCCGCCGTTGTACTCGAAGAGCTTGATGAACAGATACGAGATGAAGAAGACCGTCAGGTAGGGGCCGGCGAAGCCGTCCCCGTGACCGTGGAGCTTCGGCGAGTCCAGGGCCTTCGACAGACCGCCCCGGTCGGAGATCTCGTTCAGCGCGATGATCAGCATGACCAGACCGGCCAGCAGCTGGATGACGAACTGCCCCAGTTCGGTCAGCGCGTCCGCCCACAGGCCGCCGATGGTGCAGTACACCGCGGTGATGCCGCCCGTGATGATGATGCCCTGGGTGAGCGTGACCCCGGTGAAGACGCTGAGCAGGGTCGCGATCGCCGCCCATTTCGCGCCCACGTCCACGATCTTCAGCAGGATGCCGGACCAGGCGAGAGCCTGCTGGGTGGGCACGTTGTAGCGGCCCTTCAGGTACTCCAGCGGCGAGGCCACGTGCAGCCGGGAACGCAGCCGGTTCAGACGCGGCGCGAACAGCTTCGCACCGATCAGTACGCCGATGGCGATGGGCAGCGCCCAGGTGACGTAGGACGTGACGCCGTAGGTGTAGGCGATGCCGGCGTATCCCGTGAACATCACGGCGCTGTAGCCCGACATGTGGTGCGAGATGCCGGACAGCCACCACGGCATCTTGCCGCCCGCGGTGAAGAAGTCGCTGACGTTGTCGACGCGCTTGTGGGACCAGAAGCCGATCGCGGTCATCACACCGAAGTAC
Organism: Streptomyces chiangmaiensis; assembly: GCF_036281785.1. Taxonomy (NCBI): domain Bacteria; kingdom Bacillati; phylum Actinomycetota; class Actinomycetes; order Kitasatosporales; family Streptomycetaceae; genus Streptomyces; species Streptomyces chiangmaiensis. Next base: position 75,024 of record NZ_JAYWVC010000008.1, read on the forward strand.
GCGATCAGGACGGCCCAGTCGAGACCGTTCATGTGCCCCCTCCAGGGGTCCGCCTGTGAACCTGCATAAACCGGACGGCACTTCGCCAGTACGCACACATGGGCGGCGCCCCCGTGCGGGAGCGGGGGACTTCCGGGATTGAACCGCTGGTCAGGTGGCCGGTCAAGACCTTCTCAGTCACAGATATGAACACAGATCAGAAAGCAGAACGATTTTACCGTCTCTTGACTTGTAGGGCGGTTGTCGTGTTCGTGACGAGGAACACACCATGAGCGGGCACTTCGCCAGTGGGAAACATCCGATGGATCGGGAACGGGCTTACGGGATGCGGGTCCCGGGCGGCCCGGAGGGGAGTCGCGGAAGCACCGACACCGACCCGTCCGGTCGTTCCGGGAGCCGATCCGAGGGATCGACCGGACTACCGCATGAGTTCGCCCGCGTTCACGAGCAGGGACTGGCCCGTGATCGCCCGCGCCCGGTCGGAGGCCAGGAACACCGCGGCATCGGCCACGTCGCCGTCCGTGGCCAGTTCGGGCAGCGCCATCCGCTCCGTCAGGCGCTGCTTCACCTTCGCCTCCGGTACGTCCTCGGTGTGCGCGGTGAACTGCACGTACGCCTGGACGGGTGGGCCCCACATCCACCCGGGCAGCACCGTGTTGACCCGGATCCGGTACGGGCCGAGCTCCCGGGCCAGCGAGTACATCGCGCTGGTCAGGGCGCCCTTCGATGCCGCGTAGGCCGCCTGCCGCACCTGGGACGGCGCGGCCACCGACGACTGCGTGCCGATGAAAACGACGGAGCCACCGCACCGCTTGAGGGCCGGCAGGCACGCCCGCGTCATGCGCAGGGTGCCGAGCAGATTCACGTCGATGATCGAGTGCCAGGTGGTGAAGTCCGCGTCCTGAAGGCCGCCGAAGTGGCTGTCCCAGGCCGCGACATGCACCACCGCGTCGATCCCTCCGAACCGCTCCACCGCCAGCGCCGCGAGCGCCTCGCACTGTGCCTCGTCGCGACGGTCTACCGGGACGGCGCCGCGGGCCCGAGGGACTTCCATGCGCTGGACCACCCGTACGCCGGCCTGGTCCTGGAGGTCCTCGACGCGGACGGCCCCGAGGAGCGCGCCGCATTGCTGGAGTGGCTGCGCACCCGCCATCTGCCCAGGCGCCTCGCCGGATCCCCCTCGGCCATGGTCGCGCTCTTCCGCCCGACTCCGCTGCCGGGCGACCGCATGAGGTACGTGAAGCAGGTGGAGGGGGTGGACACGCGCCTGACCCTGCTGTGGTTCCTGGAGGCCGACCCGAGGGAGTGCTGGGAGCAGCACTTCACGGGCCTGGACCAGGCGGTGGCGGAAGGAGGGCTGGGGAGGGTGGAGCTGGTGGCGCCGTTCGTTCCCACCGTCCCGGGAACGGACCGGTACGTGGACCAGCTCCGCTGAACCGTGCGGCACCCCGAGGCGGACCGAACCCCGGTGCACAGGAGTGAGCCCCCTCGGCCGGGACGGCGGGCCAGTCGAGAGGGCTGTCGGAGATCTTTGTGGAGTTGTCGGGCTCGTTGCTACTTGATCGCCTCCACGAAGGCGTTCCATGCGTCGGGGGGAAAGGCCAGGACGGGCCCGTCGGTAACCTTGGAGTCGCGTACGGCGAGTGCCGCCACGGTGGGCGACTTGACCTCGACGCACGCGCCGTTGCCCGCCGAGTACGACGACTTGGTCCACGTTTCCGTGGCCCCCTGAAGTACTGCCATGTTCACTCCGGTAGCGAGTTTCTGAGTTGCTGTCATCGCCCCGCGGTCCCCAGCCGGGGTCCGCGATGCGACTCGCGCCAACTTGTTTGTCTGATGGCGTGATCGAAGCTACTCGTCGACATCCCTGCACGGAGCAGTCGTTCACTCGACCGGATGGCATATTCCAGTGGAGTCTTACGCGTGAAGGTTGCGCTGGTGTAAGATCCGCCGCTCCCTTCACGCAAGGCTCAGCGTGCGTACTCCTTCGCCGCGTCCGTGATGAACTGACGTGACTGGTCGACATTGAGGGCCTGGGCCCGCAGATGCTCGTACATCACGGCGTACTTCTGCACGTCATGGGCCTTCTCCAGGTACAGGTCGCTGGTGACGCCCTCCAGGTACACCACGCTCGAGTCGGCCGCGTCCGCGAACTCGAGGATCGCGTACTGGCCGTTGAGCCCGGGATGCGCCCCCACCCCGAAGGGCAGCACCTGCACGGTGACATGCGGGAGCTGGGACATCTCCGCGAGGTGCTCCAACTGCTCCCGCATCACCAGGTTGTTGCCCACCACGCGGCGCAGTGCCGCCTCGTCCAGGACGACCCACAGCCGCAGGGGGTTGTTCTCGGCGGCGATACGTTCCTGGCGGCGCATCCGCACCTGGACGCGCTTGTCGATGTCCGCCGCCGACGTCTCCGGCAACGCCCCCTGGATCAGCGCCTCGGCGTAGGAACGCGTCTGCAGCAGGCCGGTGATGATCTGCGGTTCGTACACCCGCAGCGACTCCGCGTCTGTCTCGAGCCCGATGTAGACGCTGTAGGGGATGTCCCCGAAGGCGTGCCACCAGCCCTGCTGGCGCGAGTCACGCGCCATCTCCATCAGGGACTCGACGACACGCTGGTCCTCGACCTCGTACACCCCGCACAGGTCCCGGACGTCACGCTGGCTGATGCTGCGGCGGCCGTTCTCCAGACGGCTGATCTTCGACTGCGAGACGAGCAACCGTTCCGCGACCTCTTCCGCCGTCATGCCCTTGACTTCACGGAGCCGCCGCAGCTCCTGACCCAGCCGGCGCCGCCGGACGGTGGGATTGACATTCGACGCCACGGGACGTGCACCTCCGGCTGCGTGCCTCTACTTTGTGTATCTGCTGTTGAGCAGATTGCCACCGAGGTGCTTTCTACCGCTGGGAAACAGCGGATATGCGCTGCCCGCGCAGCACTTCGGCGGCCCTTGGCCGGATGCCGCAGCCGATGACGTCACGGACGCCGCCCGCCCCGCGCCCGGCGTACGCAGCGTCGTGCGTGGCGGAACCGTACGGCGCCCCCGCATGCGGCTGCGCGGGGCGATGAGACCGTGACGTCGTCGGGACGTACGGTCTCATCGCCCCGCGCGGACCGGCGGCTCCCGAACCGGTTCTCGGGGACTGATCGCGCGTGCCGGGACGTGCGGTACCGGCTTGTACCGATCCTGCTGGTGCGACCGGTTGTGGTGCCGTGGTCCCGGCGTGCCGTGGGACCGCGGCTCAGTGGGCCACGACGCGCGCCATGGAACCGCGGCGCGGCTGCATCGGAACACCACGAGCGGGTTCCGGTGCGGGCCTGGGTCCGGTGGCCGTGCGGCCGGCCGGGGCCGGGCTCCGGCGCGGCTGTGCGACCGCGCCGTTCTGAACGTCCATCACGGCATGCGCCACGAGGCCGCCCATGGGGTCGTGCCTGATCAGGTCCCGTAGCCGGGAGCGGGACGAGCGTCCCTCGTTGCCCGGATACAGGTGCTTGCCCAGGCCGACCGCGTGGGCCAGCGCGGCGAGCGCCGCGGTCCGCGGGTCCGGCGGCACACCGGTGCGGATCGCGGAATCCAGCCGGGCCCTGATCTCCCGGCTGATGGCGGTGTCCGTCGCCTGGTACCGAGTTGTCGGCAACACCCCGCACATCTGGCCCGGCACGGCCTGGACCATGCCGCACCGCTCCAGATGCGAGAGATAGGTCTGGCGCAGCCCCAGACGCGGCCCGCCGATCCAATGGACGGCCCGTACCGGAGCGCCGCGCCTGCGCAGCAACTCCAACGCGGTGTCCAGAGTTGGATCTCCTGTCGGCCGTGGTGCCACCACGGCGATACGATCCCCGTCTGGGGCTATCCGTCCGGCCAGCGCCAGCTCCACTAGCTGTGCTCCGGCCAGACCGAGGTCGAGCGACTGCGGCTGTGCAGTGGTACCCGTGGCCGGGTCCAGTGCCAGCAGCAGAAGCTCCTCCGGAAGTGTTCTGCGGCTCCTGCCCATCCATGCCTCCCCGCGTGGATGAATGACAGGGTGACCCCTCTCACATTGGTCTGTCGAGGGTGCGTGACCGGAACGTAGTGGAACCAGTAGGTATGTCGTTCTCGTCTAGCGCAGGGGTCAATCCCTCACACAGGACACTGGTACATGGTTCGGACAGCCGTATCCGGGCGGCGGTTCATGGTTCGGCAAGGCGCGCGAGTGGGTGCGTGGCGCAACGAGGAGGCATCGGTGGCGGGCGAGTCCCCCGACAGGTCGAAGCAGCACGAGTCGTCGGAGGAACCGACGTCGGGGAGCGGGGCCGGGGTTCCGGGGTCGGCCAGGGGCGGAGGCGATCCCAGGCTTGCCGGGAGCGGTGAAAAGGCGCGGGTGGACCGGGCGACGGCGGTGTTCTCCACGCGGGGACTGCGTGGCTCCGCCGGAACGGCCGTCGACGAGGCCGCTGCGGCGCCCAGGACGGCCGAGGAAACCGTGGACGGCACGGGGTCCGAAGAGCCGGGCGGCAGCGGCTCCGCCGGCCGTGTGAACGCCGTTCGCGGGAACGGCGGCGGGAGCGGTGCGCGTCAACGCGCTTCCCTGGCCTCCTGGATGCGGACCGCGGACGAGGCCGAGGACGCGGCTGACGGGGCGTCGGGTTCCGGCGCCGCGTCGGAGGCGGCCGACCGTCGTTCCGGCGACGAGGAGGAGCCGGCTCCGGAGCGGCCGGAGCCGGAGACCGAGACGGCGGAGGACGCGTCGTCCGCCGGCGCCGGCAAGACGCCCGAGGATTCCGAGGGATCCGCGAGGCCCGGTAAGCCGGACGCCGCCGAGGGCACTGCCGGGCCGGCGCCGGAGGCCGGGAGCGCCTCCGTGGACGAGGCCGAGGGCAAGGACGCCCGCCCGTCCGCACCCGACGCCGAGCCTGCGGCTGCCGCGGCGCCCGAGGACGACGCCGAGACCGAGGAGTCCCCCCAAGACGCGCCCGAGGATGATGCGGAGGCCGAGGAGGCTTCTGCGGGCGGGCCCGAGGACGACGCCGAGGCCGAGGAGGCTTCTGCGGGCGGGCCCGAGGACGACGCCGAGACCGAGGAGGCCTCTGCGGGCGGGCCCGAGGACGACGCCGAGACCGAGGAGTCCTCCCAGGTCGGGCCCGAGGACGACGACGAGGCGGCCGACCCTGCGGGCGAGGGCGCCGCCGGGCCCGGCGTGGACCAGCCCACCGCCGTCTTCAGGACCCCGCGGCGGCCCGCCGTGGATCAGCCGACGACGATGCTCAAGCTCGGTGGTGCCAAGCCGTCGGACAAGGCCGTGGACGAGGCTGCGGAGAAGTCCGCGGAGCCCGCCGACGAGGGGGAGAAGGCCGCGGAGAGGTCGGGTGAGGCGGGGGCCGGCAGGCCCGCCGTGGATCAGCCGACGACGATGCTCAAGCTCGGTGGTGCCAAGCCCTCCGACAAGGCCGCGGACAAGGCCACCGACAAGCCCACGGACGCGCCTGCCGGAAAGGCCGCCCCCACGTGGGCGGCCACGTCGTCCGGGCCGGCCGCCGGCAAGCCGGGCCCGGCCACGGACACGTCCGACGCCGCCCCGTCCACCGACAAGCCGGCCGCCAAGGCCCCGGCGCGGTCCGACGTCGAACGCACCGGCAAGTTCGTCCCACTGAGGTCGCCGGACGACGCCAGGCCCGGCATGAGCCCGGCGGAGGCGACCGCCGCGCTGCCCCAGGTCGGACCCGAGCGCACCGCCCAGCAGCCGCTTCCGCCGAAGCCGCCGCTGGACCTGCTCGCCGAGCTCACGAACACCCCGCCGCCGCCGGAGACCCCGGTGCGCACCATCCTGCGGCGGATCAAGATCTGGACGCCGCTCGTCGTGCTGCTGCTGATCGTCTTTGCGATCGTGCAGGCCGTGCGCCCGCTGCCTGCGGCCTCCCTCGCGTTGACCGCCGACGACACGTACACCTTCGGCGGCGGCAAGCTCGACCTGCCCTGGCCGGGTCAGGGCCAGTCGGCGATCGAGGTCGACGGCGTCGGCACGATCGGCACCGAGGGCACGCAGAGCCCCAAGCCGATCGCGAGCGTCGCCAAGATCATGACCGCTTACGTCATCCTCCAGGAGCACCCGCTCAAGGGGAACGCGGGCGGTCCCACGATCACCGCCGACCAGCAGGCCGAGGACGAGTCCAGGAACGCGGACGAGTCGACGGCCTCCATGACGAAGGGCCAGAAGTTCACCGAGCGGCAGATGCTGCAGATGCTGATGATCCCCTCCGGGAACAACGCGGCACGCCTGCTGGCCCGTTGGGACTCCGACAACAAGACCTTCGTCGGCAAGATGAAAGCCGCCGCCAGGAAGCTCGGCATGACGAAGACGACGTACACCGACCCGAGCGGCCTGAACAAGACGACCGTGAGCACCGCCGTCGACCAGCTGAAGCTGGCCGAGGCGGTCATGCAGAACGAGGTGTTCCGCTCCATCGTCGCCATGGCCAAGGCGGACATCCCCGGCCTCGACCAGACGATCTACAACAACAACGACCTGCTGGTGAAGCAGGTCGGCGTGATCGGCCTGAAGACCGGTTCGTCGACCCCGGCCGGCGGAAACCTCGTCTGGGCGGCGACCAAGGTCGTCGACGGCAAGACGCAGACGATCTACGGAGCGATCCTCAACCAGGACGCCCACACGGGGCGGGTCTGGGACAGCCTCCAGCTGGCGCTGACCAACAGCCAGAAGCTGATCGACAAGGTCCAGCAGAGCCTGGCCACCGCGACGGTGGTCAAGAAGGGCGAGGTCGTGGGCTACGTGGACGACCAGCTCGGCGGGAAGACCCCGGTGGTCGCCACGAAGAACATGACGGCGATCGGCTGGCCCGGCCTGAAGACCGGCATCTCCATCAGCGGCAACGGCAGGCCGATTCCGCACGAGGAGAAGGCCGGCACGGTCGTCGGCGAGCTGACGGTCGGCGACGGCTCCAGCCGGGCGGTGACGATCCCGGTCGCTCTGCAGAAGGACCTCGCGGAACCGGGCTACGGCGCGAAGTTCACCCGAATGGGCTGAGCCGCCGTACCGGCCGCCGCTGCGACGAGGCGCACCCCGCCCCGGGAGCCCCCCACCCGGGGTCCCGTCGGCGGGGTGCGTGCTAGCGTCGCGAGACCGGGGCAGGCCGCGAGCCGCGCAACCTGGCCCGGGACGGACCCCCAAGAGAAACCCCACCGAACGGTGACGGAACTCTTGCGGACGTCCGGACATGGGGAGAGAACAGAACCGGGGCGGGGCGAGAACGGAAAACGGGACACGGGGAGTGCCTTCAGGTGGCCACAGCGGAGCCGACACACGCCGACGACGCCGATCCGGGTCGTCATGCGGGCGGGGCATCGGACCCGCGAATACCGCTGCACGCGCCCACCGCTGACAGGACACCGCCCCGGGCCACCGCACCGGCCCCGGGCGGCGTCCGGCCTCCGGTCACGGACTCGGCGCCCAGCCGCGGTCCCGGAGCCCTCGGCGAGGACTCGGTGTCGGCTTCACGCCTGCGCGCCCTGCTCACCCGGGTGAGGTCGTCGCGCCCGGCGGACCTGGCCCGCCGGCACGCGGTCCTCACGATCACCGCCGTCGCGGGAGCGCTGCACCTCGTCTGGTTCTTCACCTTCGCGAACAGCGGCGGTGACCTCGCCGCGCAGGACGCCTGGGCGGAGTTCGTGGGCCGGCACCCCGATTCGGCGTACAACCTCGCCTGGTACGGGGGCATGCACCCGGTGTCGTACAGCGTGGTGTCGCCGTATCTGATGTCGCTCCTCGGCGTGCGTACGACGATGATGATCGCGGGGACGATCTCGGCGGGCCTGCTGTCACTGATCCTCGTCCGCAGCCGTGCCGTCCGAGAGCCCTGGTGGCCCGCCCTGGCCGGGGTGTTCGCGCTGCTGTGCAACGCCGTCTCGGGGCGTGTGACCTTCGGCCTGGGCACGATGTTCGCGCTGGGCGCGACGGCGTGTGTCTTCTGCTGGCCCCATCGCCGGCGTCACAGACGCTGGGTGAAGGCGCTGTGTGCCGCGCCGCTGGCCGCGCTGGCCACGGCCTCCTCGCCGGTGGCAGGCCTGTTCGTGGGTCTTGTGGCGGTGGCGCTGTTCCTGCAGCGGCGCCGCCCGGGCGCATGGGCCCTGGGCCTGGCGCCGACCGCCGTGGTGGCCGTCTCCGCCTGGTTGTTCCCCTTCTCCGGTACGCAGCCGATGACATGGGCGTCGGCGCTCCTGCCCTTCCTGTTCGCGGTCCTGGTCCGCCTGCTGGTCCCGCGGGAGTGGAGGACGGTACGGATCACGGCGGCGGTCTACGCGCTCTCCGTGCTCCTCGTCTGGCTGATCAGCTCCCAGATCGGCTCGAACATCACCCGGCTGGCGATGCTGTTCGTGGGTGTGGCGCTGGCCGCGGCGCTGCCGTTCGCCGTGCCGCGCAGCCGGAAGTGGTATGCCCTTGTGATCGCGTCCGTCGGCTTCACCGTCTGGATCGGTGGCAAGACGGTCGACGACATCGTCCACACGACCCCGGCGGCGTCCTGGGCACGCGAGCTCGCGCCGCTGGTGAACCAGCTCCAGGTGGTGGGCGCGGAGAGGGGCCGCGTGGAGGTGGTCCCGGCGCGCTCGCACCGTGAGGCGTCGGCGCTGTCCCCGTACGTGAACCTGGCGCGCGGCTGGAACCGGCAGGCCGACATGGAGCGCAACCCGCTCTTCTACGACGACACGCTCAACTCCGCGAACTACCACGCGTGGCTGCAGCGCTGGGCGGTGCACTACGTCGTGCTGCCGAAGGGGGAGCCCGACGGGGACGGCGGCGAACGCGAACGGGAACTCGTCCAGCGGGGCATGCCGTATCTGAAACAGGTCTGGGGCGACGCCAACTGGCAGCTGTTCGCGGTGACCGACCCCACTCCGCTGGCGGACCCTCCGGCGATCGTCGACCGCGCGGAGCAGGGCGAGCTGACGATCGAGGTCAAGAAGGCGGGCCGGGTGCTCATCCGCATTCCGTACTCGCCCTGGCTGGGCCTGGTCGACGCGGACGGCAGGAGCGTCAAGCCGCCGCAGGAGACGGCGGAGTCCAAGCACCGCGCCCCGGGCATGCCGAAGGCGTACGACAACGTCAACGGCTGCCTGATGGAGACCTCCGAGGACGCGTCGGGCGACAAGTGGACGGAACTCGTCGCCCCTCGCGCCGGCGTCTACCGCCTGGCCGCGCCGTACCAGCTGCCGCGGGGCACCCCATGTCCGGAGGAGCTGCGGTAGCCGCCGTCCGCCGCGGCAGCGGGCGGTCGTGCCGCCGGGGCTATCGTGCGCTGCCGGTGCCCCTGATCGGGAACGCCACGTCACACACCGCGTCCTCGGGCCCCGCCGCCTCCCAGTCCGCGAAATACACCTCACGGCAGGGCCCCGCGTACTCCAGCCCCTGCTCCGCGACCCATGCCTCGACCGCCTCGAACGCCGCGAGGATCTGCGGATGTGCCACCTGCGCCTTGGCGATCCGGGTGTACGCGAGCCGCCGGGCGGGCTCGACCCGCACGCTCGTCTCCCACGTCCGGCCCCGCTCCTCGGCCCATGCGCGCGCCGCAGCCCCGTCGGCCACCGGCACGCACGCCTCCGCGGGTCCGTCGCTCTCCTGGGACACCTCCGCGTGGTAGACGACGAACGGCGCCCCGGTCACCCCGCCGCACTCCCGCGCCGCCGCCTCCAGCCGCCCCAACGAGGCTCCGATCCACGCCGGCAGCTCGTCCGCCAGCGTATGCCGCTTCTCGGTGATCAGCACCTGCTCCGGCACCTCCACCGTCTCGACCACGAACTTCCCGTACATCTCGGAGCTCCTCCCCGACAGTCGTCCACGGAGGAAGTCTGCAAGCGTGCGCTGCCCGGCGATCCGCTCCTCGACACCGGTCCAGTAGCCGGCGAGCAGCTCGGACGCCCGAGTGCCGTCCGACTCACGCGCCGCCACCACATCGGCGACCTGCGCGAGGGGCATGTCGAGCCGGCGCAGCAGTGCCACCATCCGGGCGCGCTCGACCTGGTCGGCCCGGTAGTAGCGGTAGCCGCTGGCTTCGTCGACATACGCGGGCGCCAGCAGCCCCAGCCGGTCGTACAGCCGCAGCGCCTTCGCCGACAGACGCGACCGCGCGGCGAACGCGCCGATCGTGAGCAGTTCGTCCTTCACCCTGCCATCCTCCGTCACCGGACGCCTGCCGCCCGGTGACGAGGACGCTCCACCCTGCCCCAAGGGCAGGGTCAACCGCGTGGGCCGGCCGTCAGGCGATCGCCTTCTCCAGCGCCGCCACCACCTCCGCCGACTCCGGCTCCGTCTGCGGCGAGAAGCGGGCCACGACCCGGCCGTCCTTGCCGATCAGGAACTTCTCGAAGTTCCAGCGGATGTCCCCGGTGTGGCCCTCGTCGTCCGCGAAGCCGACCAGGCGGTCGTACAGCGCGTGCCGCCCGTCGCCGTTCACCTCGATCTTCTCGGTCATCGGGAAGGTCACGCCGTACGTCGCCGAGCAGAACTCCGCGATCTCCTCGGCGCTTCCGGGCTCCTGTCCGAGGAACTGGTTGCACGGCACCCCGAGCACGGTGAAACCCATCGGCGCGTACCGCTCCTGCAGCCGCTCCAGGCCCGCGTACTGCGGGGTCAGCCCGCACTTGGAGGCCACGTTCACCACGAGCACGGCCTTGCCCGTGTACTGGGACAGGTTCGCGGAACCGCCCTGCAGGGCGCCGATCTCGACATCGAGGACGGAGCCACCGGAACCACTGGTGTTGTCTGTAGTCGTCATGGAGCGGATGCTAACTCCGCTTCATGACGACGCCGTCAGCCCCGCTGAGCTGTGACGAGCACCTCACCCGCGGCCGTGCGCGAGTACAGCACGGAGCGGCCCGCCCGCCGACGCTCCACCAGACGGGCGTCCAGCAGGACCTTGAGGTGGCGCCCTACCGTGCCGAGCCCCTGCCCGGTCACGGCGACCAGCTGGGTGGTGCTCATGGGCGAGTCGAGGAGGACGAGGACCGCGGCCCTGGCCGGTCCGAGGAGCGTGCCGAGGCTCGCCGGTACCGCCGTACGCGATCCCTGCGCGAGCACGCCCGCACACGGGTAGACGACGGCGTACCGGTCGGTCTCCTCCCAGGACACCCAGCCGGTCTGCGGGGTGACCGGGACGAAGAGCAGTTCGGCGCCGGAGATCTCGCGCGGGGGGTATTCGTGCAGGTTGACCTGGAGCCGGTTCCCGCCGAGCCAGCGTGTCCGACCCGGCCGCAGGGTGTCCATGGCGGCCGCCCAGCCGCCCCGGCCGAGTTGCGCGGTCCGGGCGACCACGTCGGCCTCCAGGATGCGCCGCCGCCGGTCCCAATAGGGCCGTACGGTCTCCGTCCACACATGGGTCAGGAGTTCGGCGGCGCGTTCGGGCAGGTCGTCGCGGTCCAGACGGGCGGGAAGCGGGCCGCGCAGGGAGACCCTGAGATGGGCGCGGGCCGCGGCGGGGGAGACCGCGCGCACCCGGGCGACGCCCTCCTCGAAGCTCTCCCCGTCCCTCGGGGTGGGGGTGAGGAAGTCCGCGATCCACTCCTGGCCCAGCCCGCTGCGTACGAGCAGCGCCGTGACGGGGTCGTCGGCCAGGAGCCGCCGGTAGGCGGGCAGATGGGTGTCCAGCCAGGCCCTCTCCCCGGGGTGGGAGGCCGTGCCCGCATGCAGCAGCTTCAGACTGGCGAAGACCTCGGCGAGCGGCGACACCACGAACCGGCTGCCGGCGAGGGTGTCGGCGTTGACGTACCAAAGGCCCATAACCCTCCCGACGTTTCGCGTATACGCGAAACATTAACGACCGCGCGCGGGCCCTGCTCAGACTCCGCGCATGCGCAGCTACTCCGATCTCTTCCGCACCCGGGAGTTCACCCCGCTGTTCTTGTCCACCTCCCTCCAGACGGCCGCCTCGACGGTCGGCGCTCTGGCGCTCGGCACGCTGGTGTACCGCGCCACCGACTCGCCTCTGCTGTCGGCCGTGAGCATGTTCGGCCCGCAGCTGGCGCAGGTCGTGGGCGCGACGACCCTGCTCTCGGCGGCGGACCGGCTGCCCCCGCGGGCCACGATGACCGGCATCGCGTGCGCGTTCGCGGCCGGTACGGCGGCGATGGCGGTGCCCGGCCTGCCCGTCGGCGGGGTCTTCGCGCTGGTCCTGCTGCTCGGCCTTGTCCAGTCGCTCGGCGGCGGGGTGCGCTGGGGGCTGTTGAACGAGGTGCTGTCCAAGGAGGGCTATCTGCTGGGCCGTTCGCTCTTCAACATGATGAGTGGGCTCATGCAGATCGTCGGGTACGCGACCGGCGGTGTCCTGGTGGCCGTCCTGTCCCCGCGGACGGCCCTGCTGACCGCGTCGGCGCTGTACCTGGCGGCGGCCGTGGGAATCCGGCTCGGCCTGACCCGCCGCGCCCCGCGGACCGCCGGCCGGCCCTCCGTCGCTCAGACGTGGCGCACCAACGCCCTGTTGTGGTCGTCCCCACCGCGTCGGAGGACCTACCTGCTGCTGTGGATCCCCAACGGCCTGGTCGTCGGCTGCGAGTCGCTGTACGTCCCCTTCGCACCGGACCGCGCCGGTGCGCTCTTCGCGTGCGCGGCGTTCGGGATGTTCGTGGGGGACGTGACCACGGGCCGCCTCCTTCCGCCCGCCCTGCGCCGCCGCCTCAGCATTCCGTTGCTGCTGCTCCTGGCGACCCCGTACCTGCTGTTCGCGCTGCGCCCCGCCGTGCCGGTCGCCGCGGTCTGCGTGGCCGTGGCCTCGATCGGTTTCAGCGCGAGCCTCGTCCAGCAGGAACGCCTGATGACCCTGACCCCGGACGAACTCGCCGGACACGCCCTCGGCCTGCACTCGGCGGGCATGCTCACGATGCAGGGCGCGAGCGCGGCGCTGGCCGGAGCGGTGGCCCAACTCACTGCGCCGGGCGTCGCGATGACGGTGATGGCGGCGGCGTCGGTCGGGGTGACGCTGACGCTCTCGGCCCGGCGCCGGCACTCGCGCGACGGCCTGGCCGCGCTCGCTGCCGCGGGTGCGAAGAGCGGGGGGTGAGGCCGCACGTCGCGGTGCCGGGGACCGTCCCGTTCCGGGCCGAAGGGGTGGGGTCCCGGACCGCGAAGGTCCGGGACGGGACCGCCTGGGCCGTCACGCCTCGTTGCCGTGCGGCTCGTTCGCAGGCGACGGCACGACCGCGGTGGACAGCCGCGGGTCCGCGGACGGCTGCGCCTGCGGGGCCGGGCCGCCGTCTCCCTGAGGCTTCGGTGCTTCCTCGTGGCCGAGCTTGCGCGCCGCCCTGTCGAAGTACCGCAGCAGTTCCACCGGGAACGGCATCACGAGCGTCGAGTTCTTCTCCGCGGCGACCTCCACGACCGTCTGCAGAAGCCGGAGCTGCATCGCCTCCGGAGTGTCCGACATGATGCGCGACGCGTTGGCGAGCTGCTGGGCCGCCTGGAACTCGCCGTCGGCGGTGATGACCCGGGCCCGCCGCTCGCGCTCGGCCTCGGCCTGCCGCGACATGGAGCGCTTGAGGGACTCGGGGAGCTGGACGTCCTTGATCTCGACGCGGTCGATGTGGATGCCCCACCCGGCGGCCGGGCTGTCGATCATCAGGGCGAGCCCTTCGTGCAGCCGCTCACGGTCGGACAGCAGATCGTCGAGGTCGCTCTTGCCGATGATGGACCGGAGCGAGGACTGGGCGACCTGCCCGACCGCGAAGACGTAGTCCTGGACCTCGATGGCGGCCTTCACGGGATCGATCACCCGGAAGTACACGACGGCGTCGACCTTGACCGAGACGTTGTCCTTGGTGATGCCTTCCTGAGTGGGTACCGGCATGGTCACCACCTGCACGTTCACCTTCCGCATCCGGTCGGCGAACGGGATCAGGAACGTGACACCCGGCTGCCTGTGGTGCGACTGTGCCTTCCCCCAGCGGAACACGACCCCGCGCTCGACCTGGTTGACCACCCGCATTCCGCTGCGCAGCACGAGCAGAGCCAGCACGACCACCAGGACGACCGCCACGACGGTGCCTTCCATGGCACTTCACTTCCCTTACAGGGTTTTCGAAGAGAGACATCCAAGTGGACACCGCGGAACGGATCACCGGATGCGGGCGGAGCGTCATGAGTTCGTCAAGAAACGAGGCCCCGACGGCACGATCACCGTCAGGGGCGGGGAACGGTCCCGCCGTCCTGATCGGCGGGCCCGTGGGTTTGACGGCGCCGAAGGGATGGGGTGTGGTGGAGGTATCCCGTCCGAAGGACATGCCGTCCAGGGCCGCCGACGACGGCGGCACGTCCACGGCATTCCGGCCGGCGCCTTGGTCGAGAAGTGACCTCACCAAAAGCACCGGGCCGCGGACGACGCACCACAGCTGATCGGAACACCCTTGGATCCCGCTACCACCACCCGGACCGTCGTGGCCGGGCGGGTCCAGGCCGCCGACGGGTCGGCCATGAGAGCCTGGGTCCGTCTGCTCGACGCGGGGGGAGAGTTCGTCGGCGAGGTGGCCACCTCACCGTCCGGCGAATTCCGCTTCGACGTGCTCCCGGGGCACTGGGTGCTGCGGGCGCTCTCACCGCTCGGTGTCACGGAGATGCCGGTCGAGGCGGAACCGGGCCGCACCGTCCAGGCCGAGCTGCGACTCTGCGAGCGGCTGCCCGAACGTCTGGAGATCATCCAGATCTCCACCCTCAGCCTCGGCAACCGGAGCTACCTCATCACCGACGGGACGGTCGCGGTCGCCGTCGACCCGCAGCGCGACGTGGAGCGGATCGTCAGCGTGCTGGACTCCCGCGACCTGCGGCTCGACACGGTCGTGGAGACCCACCTGCACAACGACTACGTGACCGGCGGTCTCGAGCTGAGCCGCCGCTTCCGGGCCAGGTACGTGGTGCCGGCCGGGCCGAGGCTGGCCTTCGACGCCGTCCGGGTCGCCGACGACGACCGGCTGTCCGCGGGGGAGCTGCGGATCCGGGTGATCGCCACGCCCGGGCACACCGATCACCACGTCGCCTATGCCTTCGCGTCCGCCGACGGGGTGCCCCGGCTGGTGTGCACGGGGGGCTCCCTGCTCTACGGCACCACCGGACGTACCGACCTCATGGGCGTCCAGTCGACCGGGCCGCTGGTCCACCAGCAGTACCGCTCGGTCCGCCGCCTGGCCGAGTTGCTGCCGGACGACACCGTGGTGCTCCCGACCCACGGCTTCGGCAGCTTCTGCGCCGCGACGACGGCGGGCGCGGTGCAGCGGTCCACGATCGGCCGGGAGCGGCGGCTGAACCCCGTCTTCAGCCAGGCCGAGGAAGCCTTCGCGACCGGAACACTGGCCGCCCTGGAGCCGTACCCCGCGTACTACCACCGCATGGCGTCGATCAACGCCGCCGGGCCGTCGCCGCGGGACTCGCTCGCCCCGCCCAGGCCGGCGGATCCGGCCGAACTGGCCGACCGGATCATGGCGGGCGAGTGGGTGGTGGACGTGCGTCCGCGAGCCGATTACGCCTCGGTGCACCTGCCGGGCACCGTGAACATCGACGCTTCCGGATCGCTCGCGACCTACCTCGGCTGGCTGGTGCCGTTCGACTCTCCCCTCACACTCCTCGCCACCGGCCACGACGAGCTGGAGGCGGTCCGGACCGAGCTGCTGCGGATCGGCTTCGACCGCATTGCGGCCGCCGCCGTCGGCAGCCCGCTCGAATGGGCGGGTCCACAGCGGCTGGCTGCTTACCCGCGAGCCGATTTCGCCACCCTTGCCCGGGTCCGGCCGGGGCGACCTGTGGAGGTTCTGGACGTGCGCGGTGGTCGTGAGTGGCGCTCCGGCCATCTCCCTGGCGCCCGCCACGTCCCGCTGCCCGAGCTGCCCCACGCCGTCACATCCCTGCCGGATGCGGAGTACTGGGTGCACTGCCGCAGCGGCTTCCGGGCCGCCATCGCCGCCTCGCTGCTCGCCGCCGCCGGACATCAGGTCGTACTCGTCGATGACGCCGTGGAGAACGCGGGGCCCAAAGTCGGGGAGCAGTAGCGGATCGAGCCCCGTCGCGGCAGAACTGGAGCGAGTCGAAGCCGTCCCGAGAAGAGCTGTCACACCGTCCTGGTGAGTCGTTCGGCATGCCGGCCCTCGTCCTCGCGGACCGGGCCGGGCCGCGTGCCGCGGAGCTGCCACCGCGTGTGACGCCGTCCGGGCCCTCGAAACCTACCGGTCCAGGGCATGGTCGAAGCCCGGGACGGACCTCGCGCGGGACGGTCCGGTCAGCCGCCCCTTTCCCCCGCAGGTCGACCTCGCGCTGACCGAACGCGGACGCTCGCTGCTCCGGGTCGTCCGCGACCCGGGCCGGCTCTCGTGACGCCCATGTCCGGCCTCGGCCTCATCGGTAGTCCTCCGGGTGGCCCTGCATCCAGGCATTGATCTTGTCCCGCGTGCCCGTGAGCAGGTCCTGGTGCTTCTTGAGGTTCTCGAAGGAGCGGTCGTCGCCCAGTTCGGCCCGCAGTTTCGTGATCCAGGCGAGGGGTTCCTCGAAGTGGGGCGGACCCTGGGGATCCGCCTTCATCGCCTCATCGAGGCTGTTGAGCTCGTCGAGCACCCGACCGAGGAAGTACTCGCAGTTCCCCGGGGTCGTGCACCCGTCGTTGTAGGTGGCCTGAAGTCGAGCGAACACATCGCGGACCTTCTCGACTCCCGGTGTCGGTTCTGCCGTGCTCTCGGCGGTCGGCTCCTCCGTCGCGGGGGCTGCTGCCGTCGTGCGGACATCGAGGGCGGGCGACTTCCCCTCGCTCGAGGTCGTCCCTGAGCTCCCGGAGCAGGCGAGCAACAATGACGCCAAGGCCACGACGAGCGTGGAGGCGCCGAAGGCGTGCCGTGTGCGCATGCTGATCATGCCGCGTACGACTCCTCAGCGGGCTCACTGGTTGCGCTGCCCGGCACGGCACGACGCGCATCCGCCCCGGAGCCACCCCTGTTGACCGCGGTGGCCTCCCGCATCCGGCACGTCCGTGGCGCGCGACTCGTGCTACGCCTTGTCACGGCCGTCGCCTTCGCGCAGACGGGCCAGCACCACCGGATCGATCTTGCCGGGAACCAGGCGGTTCTCGAAGTTCTCCACCCCGGCCCACATGTCCAGCGAGGCGTAGCCGAGCGCGGTGACCAGGTTGTGGACCTCTTCCTTCAGCTTTCCGGAGAGGTCCAGCAGGGTGTCCGGGTCGGGTGTGCCGAACAACAACTCGTGAACGTCGAGCAGGCGCCGCAGCTCCCCGACCGGGTCGGCATGGTCGTCCACCCGCAGATCGCAGGCGACGTCGCTGCCGCCGCCGTATCCGGCGCCCGGTGACACCACATACAGGGCCGTGCTCTGGCGTCCCCGGCGGTCACCGCCCGCGGCGTCGCCCGCCGCCAGCACCGAGACCAGCCGCCGGTCGAGTGCCACCTCCGGCGAGGACAGCCAGGCCGACTCCATGGCCTCGATCACCTCAGGGCCGGCGAGGATGTTGCCCTGGATCGCATAGCCGTCGCCTGCCGTCCCACCGGCCCAGTCCAGACACTCTTCGCCTGTGTACGTCACTCCGGGGCCTTCGGGGCCGACGATCCCCAACTGACGGTGCGCGCGCTCCCGATCCGTGGCGACGAGACCTGCCACCACGTCCGCAGGCTGCAAGCCCGTACGCAGCAGCGCCAGTCCCTGGGGGAGATAGCGGAGGTTGGCCGCCGCCTGGGTGGCCACCGCCCCGACACCGGCCTCCGCGGCCGGCACCACGGCGCCGACCGCCGGAAACTTGCTCGCCACCGCTATGCCGAAGGCCGGACCGGACCGGGCCACGATCGAGAACGTCATGGGACAGGACACTAGAACGGGTCCGAACACCGGCACCAGGAGCCGGGGCGGACATCCACGCCACCGAGGTGCTGAGCGAAGCGGCGCACGGCATCGGTGGAGGTGCCGGGATCCTCGGCAGGTGCGAAGTTGCGGATCACCGTGACGATCGGCGAAGCGACCGGCTGCTTCGTGCCCCGTTCGCAGCGGCCGGCTCTGTACGGTGCTCGACTCATGACCGCCGACCCTGTCCACACGTGGGCGCGCGTCGACGCAGCTCGCCGCGCAGGGCCGTCACAAACGGGGAGGCTGTCTTGTCCTAGCTGTGGAAAGCCCCTGTTTGGAGGATTACATGAGCACTGAGGCTGCACACCTGCCCCCAGGCATTGAGATCGTCGCGACCCTGCCGGAAGCGACGGCCGGGATCCCGGCCGGCGCCGAGGCCAGGACCGTCCGGGTCACTCTGGCCCCTGGTGACCCCGGCGCGCCGCCGCACCGGCATCCCGGTCCGCTCTTCGGCTACGTGACCCAGGGCGAGATCCTCTTCGAGCTGGAGGGGCAGCCGCCCCGGGTGCTCAAGGCCGGTGACGCCGTGTTCGAGCCCGGCGGCGAAGTGATCCACTACCAGGGCGGCAACAACCTTCCTGACGCCGAGTCGCAGCTGGTGGTGACCATGTTCGCGGCGCCGGGTACCCCGGTTCTGACCGTGGTCAGCGCGGAGGAGCTGGCCGAACGACGACACCTGCGGTTTACCCAGCCTTGATGACCACCAGTACTCCGGATCTGCCTTTCCGCCCTGACCGAGCAGCAGCCGGCCGCCGCCGGGGACGCTACTGAGGTTTTCGGCTCGGGTTGACGTCGTGTCCGGGCTGGGACGGGTCGGTCGCGGCGATGAACCCGTCGAGCAAGCCGGGCCGGTACTGCATGCGCATGAGGCGAGTGCGGGCCGGCCCGGCGAGCTTGATCCAGCAAGGAAAACGAGGAGGCGAGCAACGCGAAGACTGCGCCGGCGCTGGAGGAAGACGGCGACACCGTACGGCTCAGGCCCGACCTCCCCGGACTGGACGTGGCCGCCGAGTAGGGCGACTCAGTGCCTGACCTGCGGGAACGTCGGTGGAGGCGCGCCTGATGCTGATTTTCACGCGCCGCTCACGTGCATGGCCCGGTGCTCTCGGGGCAGCGAGCGAGGTCGGGGCGTGCGATGACGCTGCCGAGATCGCTGCTCGTCTACAGTCCCTGTCCATGACTCCTATAGACACCATGTTCGAACTCGCCGTCCGTCGACGTGGCAGAGGTTTCCACTTCCACTACTTTGGCGGATCGGGTTGGGTGGTGGGGCTGCTGTGTCTCATCGTGGTCGTGGCGCTTGCCACCTGGTGGCAGATCGCGCGGCGTAAGGGCCAGTGATCGGGCTACGCGGGGCCGGCCGGCTTCAGCCACAGAGGGGTTTTCTGCTGTCGCCCGCATGCACGCAGCGCGCGCCCGCCGCGTGCCCGCACCGCGCGCGGGCCTTGATGAAGTCGGGGAAGCAGGGACAGTGCTTTCCCGGTCGCGTCCCCTCTGGTTGTCTTGTCCCGGTTGATGCTTGACGCCGACCTGGGGGCTCTATGCAGCCCGCCTGGTCCCTGGCGGAGATGCGCCGCGTGCTGCGTCCCGCCGGCCTGCTGCTGAGCACTCGCCCCTACGACGACCTGCTGCGCAACCGCCCCGCTTCAACGCCTCCACAGGTCCACCGGCCCGCGGACGGGGGTGAACGGACCGTCACCTTCCAGCTCTGGCACCGGCACGAGGACGGCGAACACTACGACGTGGAGCACTTCCAACTACATCCGACCGGCGGAGAATGGCGCGTCAAGGTCCGCCGGACCGTCTACTGGGCGCTCGGCCGAGACCGGCTGGCCGGCCTCGTGACCGATGCGGGCTTTGTCGATCCCGAGTAGTGGCGGATGCCGCAGGAGACGTGTTTCTTCCAGCCGCTGCTCGTGGCACACGCCGGCAAGTAGGTGACTCCACCGTCTTGCGGACCGTTGGCCACGACACTCAGGGGGCGTTCCAGTCGTCAGCGGCCATGCACGTGGATGTCAGAAGTGGATGTCAAAGACCCCGGACCATGATCGGTCCGAGGTCTTTTGGCCGGTGCCCCCGGCACGATTCGAACCTGCGACCCCCGCTTTGGGCGAGAGACTTGGACGTCGGGCCCATGACCTGCCGTTTCGCCGGCGAGCCAGGGGGCTCGGATTCACCCGCCAGCCACCCAGCTTTTATCTTGACATCAAGATTCTTGCCGGGGCAGGGTACCCCTTGATCACTTCGATCGTCCGCCTCGAGAGCGGCTATGGGTGCTGAAGCAACATGACCGCCGCTGTGCCTCGCGTACGTGGGATCAAGGAGAAAGCACATCGCCGACGTCAGCGAATTCATGAGCATTCCCCCCACCACCCTCGCCGACCTCCTGGGACGCGAGCAGGTCATGGACATCGGCATCCGCCCCCTGTGGTCGTCGATGCCGCGTCAGGCTGGCCCGGCCTTCACCGTGCGGTGCCGCCCTGGCGACAACCTCATGGTGCACGCCGCCATCCACCGCGCGGAGCCGGGTTCGGTCATCGTCGTCGAGTCAGGCGACGTCGACTACGCACTTGTCGGGGGTAACGTCTGCGCCGTCGCCCAGCGTCGAGGCATCTCGGGATTCGTGCTTGACGGGGTGATCCGCGATGTCGCAGAGGCGCGCGAGATCGGCTTTCCCGTCTTTGCCCGAGGGGTGATCCCTGTCCCCGGGACCAAGACGGCCGTCGAGCCGCTGAATCTCCCAGTCCGGTGTGGCGGTGTGAAGGTGGACCCCGGCGACATCGTGGTGGCCGACGAAGAGGGCCTCGTGGTCGTTCCCAACGCCCGCCAGGAGGAGGTGCTCCTCGCGGCCCGGGCAAAGCTCGCCAAAGAGGCAGACGAATCCCTCGAGGCTTGGGAAGAGGCCCATCGAACCCGTATCAACAAGATCCTTGATGAGAACGGATTCCAGGGGTGACCGACGCCCCGGCCCGAGAGTGAACGATGGGCATCTCGCCTCGGCCGATTGGTCGCCAAGTCTTGAAAACCGTCGTGGCGCGAGCCACCGCGGGTTCAAAGAAGCGCCACCTCGACGCCCACGCCGGGCCTGACCGTGATGATCACGTCTTCCTCGGTCCCCAGGGCGGTCGGCTCCGACGCAGCAACGTCCGCGACGACTGGATCAAGGCCAGGAAGAAGGCGGGGATCGCCGCAGACGTGCACTTCCACAATCTTCGGCACAGCGGCAACACCCTCGCCGCGCCCGGCGCGAGCCTGCGTGAGCCGATGACCAGGATGGGGCACAGCACGCCTCGGGCGGCACTGATCCATCAGCACATGGTCATGTGGCGGCGGGTTCCCGGCGCCCGGCGAGGAGCATGGTGATCATGGAGCGGGCGGTGGCCCGGAGCCGCTCGGGGTCCTGGTAGACGCGCTCCATGACGACGGTGCCACGGGTCATGGTGACCAGGACCCGGGCCGCCTCGGCGGGCGGGACGGTGAGCAGACCGGCCGCGTCCGGCCGGGACAGCCGCTCGGTCATGGCGGCCTCGAGGCGGTCGAGCATGCCGCGGATCGCGGCACGGATCGGCTCCGCGTCGGCCTGGGTGTCGGTGGCGGTCTTGGTGGACAGGCAGCCGCGCGGCGGGGTGCCGCGGGTCATGGACTCGATGGTGAAGTCGAAGAAGTCCTCCAGCGCCCGCCGGACGTCCGGCTGGTCCAGGGCGGCGCCGGCGTCGGCGATGAAGGCGTCCGCGTAGTCCCCGAAGACGCGCAGGAACAGCGATTCCTTGTCCTGGTACGCGTTGTAGAGCGAGCCGCGCTGCACGCCCGTGGCGGTCGCCAGGTCCTGCATGGAGGTCGCTCCGTAGCCCTGGTGCCAGAAGACGTCCAGGATCCGGCCCAGGGTGTGCTGCTCATCGAACTGCCGCCGTCCAGCCATGCGTCCACACTAATTTATTTTTGACGCCATCGTCAAAGTTTGCAACGCCGTCAAGCATGACGAGGTTGTGGGCCATGCCCTGACTTGCCGTGCCCGGGCGGAAAGCCGACACACACATGCGCACCACACCCTCCCGGACCCGCTCCCTGGCACGCCATCGCGGCGGGCGCGAGCGCGAGCTTCGTCGGCAGCGGCCTGGCCCGCTTCGCCTACACGCCGCTGCTGCCGGAGCTCATCAACGCCCACTGGTTCTCGCCCTCGGCCGTCGCCTACCTGGGCGCGGCGAACCTCGCCGGCTGCCTCGTCGGCGCCCTGGTTGCCCCCGCCGCGTCGCGCGGCGACTCGAAGACCGACGGGCACTGCGCTGGATGATGGTGCTCGCCCCGGTGGGCCTCCTGGCGTGCGGCGTCCCCGTCTCGATGGTCTGGTTCTTCGGCTGGCGCCTGGTCTCGGGAGTGGCCGGCGGCGTGATCATGGTGCGCGTCGCCGGGGCCGTGCTGCCCCACCTGCGCGGTGAGCGCCGGGGACCGGCCGGCGGCGCGATCTTCGCGGGCCTGGGCCTGGGCATCGCCGCCTCGAGGACTGGTGGCACGGAGGCGTAGTCCACGCCCTGGGCGAGGAGTTCGTGCCCCCGGTTGAGGGAGGCCCAGTTGCCCACCGGACGCGCCGTCACCGTGATCTCCGGCGGCAACCTCGGACGGGCTATGCGGCGAGTGTCGCCAGCGTCTGCTGGGGTGCGGTGAGGATCGAGAAGTGGCCTTGGCCGGGATGGATGTGAAGGCGTGCGCCCGGTATCGCCGCGGCGAAGCGGTGGGCGTGCTGGAGTGGGACGGTGGTGTCGGCGTCCCCGTGGTGGATCGACGTGGGCACCCTGATCGACTCGAGGTCGAAACCCCAGGGTCGGGTCAGCACGCGCAGATCCTGCCCGACTCCCCAGCTGCCGCGGTGGAACGCTCGCAGGTAGTTGGTCAGGAAGGCCGCGCGCGCGTCCGGCTGGGCGAGGGTACGCCGGTCGCTGGCGGGCATCTCGCTGGTCGCCAGGCGAAGGAACAACCCGGGTGCCCGGCGCGCCAGCGTGGCCAGGCGGCCCAGACACCAGCCACCGAAGGCCGGAGCGTGCCGGGCGATCTGCAAGGACGCGCGCTGCCCGGCTGCCATCCCGCGGGTGGGCCAGGCAGGCGGGCCAAGGGGCGCGATGAGCAGCAGGCTGCGGACGCGGTCAGGCAGCTCCGACGCACATGCGGCCGCGAACGCTCCGCCGCCCGAGATGCCGAGCAGCGCCACCGAGCCGACGTCCAACGCGTCCAGGACCAGGGTGGCTTCCGCAGCCCAGTCCACGACCCGCGGCAGGCGACGGGCGTCGGTGCCGCCGATGCCGGGGCGATCCGGGGCGATGAGGCGCAGTCCTAGCGCGTGGGCCGCGCCCGCGAAGCCGTACGCGGCCAGCCGGGAGTCGGCCAACCCGTGGCAGAACAGCACCGCAGGCGCGTCCGGCTCGCCCACCACCTCGACCGCGATCACCCCGCCGTCGGCTCGACACAGCTCCACTCTCATATCGTCTCCCGTGACCCTGATCCGAGAGCTGCCCGAGCGGCTTTCCAGAGGGTTTGCCGGTAGCCCGGCTGGGAGCCAGGGGCTCGGCGCTGCCGTCTGCCACTGGCAACGGGTGAAATGAGGGCCCCGGACGGTTCGCATGCCTGGGCGCCCCGTGGCGGGTGCCCAGCGCTCCGCTGTTTCTCCCGGTCCACTGCGTGCCGCGAGCACCCGGCGCCACACCAGTTCCCGTACAGCCGCAGTCCGATTCAAAACCTTGTCCCGGGGTGGCGTCAGCGGCCGTTGGAAGAGGGCGCCGGACCGCCGGTGAGGTAGGTCGACTATGCGCACGAGGGCGAAGCCGGCCGCCTTGTAGTGGCGATGCAGGCTCGGGTTGTCCTTTGGACGAGGAATGGCTCGGACCATGGTCGCTATGCCGGCGGCAGCAGTCCGTGCAGGACCAAGGCCGACAACGCGTCGGCCATGCCGTTCCGGTCGCGCGACGCGGTCGGTGGGGCGGCGGGGTCGAGCCGGTCGGCGATCGGGTCCTGTGTCAGCGCCAGTGCCGGGCCGACGATCGCGAAATAGAGAATGTGCGGGGCCACGCGCGGGATGCGCCCTGCCTCGACGAGAGCCGTGATCGTCGGTGTGATGCTGTCCCAGAACGGCTGCACGAACCGCTGGTGCAGATAGTCCAGGCGGTCGGAGTCGCGAGTGGACTCATCGGCGATCAGCCGGCTGAGCTGTGACGCGTTTGCCGACATGCGGTAGAGCTGGCCGACCGCGTTTCTCAGCCGTTCGTCGTCGTCGCGGTACCGCGCCAGCAGCGTGTCGCGCTCGGCCTGGACGCCCAAGAGCGCGAAGTCCACCACCGCGCGCCAGAAGCTCGCCTTCGACCCGTAACGGTCATTGATGAAGTTGTGGCTGACGCCGAGCCGGCGGGCCAGCTCCCGCACGGTGGTCGCGTCGTAGCCGAGCTCGGCGAACGTGTCGAGTCCCCGGCGGAGGATCTCGCTCTCGTCGAGCTGCACGGCAGCGTTCTTCCGTCGCGGCTCCATTTGACACCTTTCAGTTGGTTCGTCCGGGCCCAGGCACCGTGCGGTTCGATGGGTCCCGCCTGCTTGACACCTGTCAGAAGCGACGTAGTCTGACAACTGTCAGAAGCTTACCCGGGAAATCCGGGTCACACGAAGAGGTCGCTCCATGACACTGCACAACAAGGTCGCACTCGTGACGGGAGCCTCGCGGGGCATCGGCAGAACGATCGCGGAACGCCTGGCCGACGACGGGGCCGGCGTGGTCGTCAACTACTTTCCGCCGGAGCGTCAGGACGCCGAGGACGTGGTACGCGGCATCCAGCGGGCCGGCGGCACCGCGGTCGCCGCGCCCGCCGACATTGCCGATGCCGCGCAGTTGCGCGGGCTGTTCGACGTCGCTGAGAAGGAGTTCGGCCACCTCGACATCGTGGTGCTCAACGCCGCCAACGTGAGCCACGGCACGATCGTCGACACGTCCGACGAGCAGTTCGACGCGATGTTCGCCGTGAACGCGCGGTCGGGGTTCATAGCGCTGCGCGAGGCCGCGATCCGGCTCCCCGACGGCGGGCGGATCGTCGCTGTCTCGGCTGGGCTGACTCGGATGCCGCGTGCCGGAACCGGCGTCTACGCGGCGAGCAAGGCCGCTGTCGACCACCTGGTCCGGGTGCTGGCCCACGAGGTGGGCGCCCGCGGCATCACGGTCAACAGCGTGCTGCCCGGCGCTGTCCTGACGCAAGCGCTGCTCAACGCGGGGCAGGCAGTGATCGACGCCGAGGTTGCGAACACGCCGCTCGGCCGGGTCGGGCAGCCAGAGGATATCGCCGACGTCGTTCGCTTCCTGGTCTCCGAGCAGGGCCGCTGGGTCACCGGCCAGACGATCGGCGCCGGCGGAGGCATGTTCTGACCCGCTGCGGACTCCAGTCGATCTTGGACTTATCGCGGCGAACCAGGAACGGCTGATCGCTGGCGAACTGCAGATGGCCGACGTGCGGTCCCAGGTGGCGCTGTCGCCGTTCACCGGCTACGAGAACTTCAGCGTCTGCAAGCCCAACCAGTTCCAGCGCGACGCGCTCAACGCCGCCCTCGACCAGGTCGTGGCATGGAGCCACGCCCTCGCACCGCTGCGTGCCAAGTGATCGCCCGCAAGGGCGCCGACAACCAGCCGGACCCGACCACTCTTACGTCGGTTCCACCGACTCCCGTTGGACAATGCGCGGACTCAAGGACAACGTTGCCATCGTCGCTGGTGCGGCCCCGGGCAACATCGGCGGCGCGACAGCGATCCGCCTCGCCGAGGAAGGCATGCTGGTCGTCGCGGCGGATCTGAACCAGGCCGCCGCCCAGACCGTGGTCGACGAAATCATCGCCGCCGGCGGAACAGCCGTGGCGCGAGGCTTCGACATCACTGACGAGCAGTCCTACCGGGACCTGATCAGCTTCACCGTCGAGCGGTTCGACGGCCTGCACGGCCTGTTCAACGTGGCGGCGGATCTCTCGCCGCAAACCATCGGACGGGACTTTGAAAGTGACGTCACCTCGGTGCCGCTCGACGTCTGGCAGCACACGATCGACGTCACCCTCACCGGCTACATGTACGGCATCCGGCACGCCCTGCCGATCATGATCAAGCAGGGTTCCGGCTCGATCATCAACACCATGTCGAGCTCGGTCTGGATGGGCGAGGCCGACAAGGTCGCCTACCAGGCAGCCAAGAGCGGCCTGGTGGGCCTCACCCGGCACACCGCGACCCTCGGCGGCAAGCACGGCGTCCGCACCAACCTCGTATCACCCGGAGTGATCCTCACCGGCACCGCGCTCAAGGCCACCACCGAGGAATACCGGGAGCAGATACTTGCAACGGTACGTTCGCCGAGGCTGGGAAAGCCGGAGGACCTCGCCGCGATGGTGGCGTTCCTCTTCTCCGACGACGGCGCCTACATCAACGGCCAGTCCCTGCTCGTTGATGGCGGCGCCAACTTCACCTGATCCCCACGGGATGCCGGCACGTGCTCGATCCGAACGCGCGCCGGCATTCACTTGCCGGGGCGCACCCTGCCGGCGTCACAGCTGTACCGCCCGCAGACGTGCGAACCGATCCTGCCGCCGCTGCAACAAGACGAAAGTCAGGCCGATCACCGTCCACAACGCAAGGCGCACCTGCACCACCCTGCTCGCCGATGTAGACGTCCGTCCGAGAGTCGCCATACAGGTCCTCCGAACCGCACCGGGTTTGGTGTCGAGGGGGATGCCACGCGCTGACGGGTTCGTCGACGTGGGTTCGGTCGACTGGTACGACCACCGCAGGCTCCACGGTGAGACAGGCCACGTCCCGCCCGTCGGGTACGAGGCCAACCACTACATGGAATCCACGAAACCCCAGGTCACAACCAAGCGGCCAACCCGACCGCGTCCCGCTGCCGCCATACAAGTCGGCGGTTTACCGGCCACTTTTGATGTGCCGTCAGAGGGTCAGAGTTCGACCGTCGCCGAGAACGGCTCCCGCTCACCATCTGGACTTTGCCCTTGTGCGTTGATGACAGGCGCTGATGTCAGAGGTCAGCTACTGCTGTCAGGTCCTTGGCGTCGGAACATGAGCCGGGTCCCGCGCACGAACAGGATGAACAATGTCCGGACAACCAAGAAAACAGTGGTGAGCGCGAACACACGAGCAACCACATCGGCGATCGTGATTCCAGGATCGGGTACATCAAGGAGCCGCGCCAGCTCTGCGATCACTACGACGAGTCCGAACATGAACGGCACCCATTCCCAGTGAGTCCGTGAGCGCGACTTCACGGCGGCCTGCCGCTTGCGCCGCCACCGACGAGTTCCCAGGCTGAGGATGACGCTCAAGACCATCATCGAAACGGGTGCCCAGAGATCCCCCCAGTGAACGGTGAGCTGCACGGTTCCTCCCCCTTGCGATTCTTGAGCCCGGCCAGACGGCGGCGAGCCTATCGCGGGACCGGTGGAGTGCTCACGGTCCAGTCAAGCGCCCCAAGTGCCAGTAGTAGCCGAAGAAGTGAAGGGCCGGGTCTCTGACCTGCGGCCGTATGACCGATCATCACTGCGCCCTGCGCCCTGCGCCCTGCGACCTGCGACCTGCGACCTGCAACTTGGCTGGCGGTGGTGGTCAGCGTCGGTCGTTGTTGAGCATCCCCGCACTGCCCAGAGACGGCACGGGCTCCGTGCTCTGCTGTCGCCGGCCTGGGGAACCGACCTTTCCGTCCCGAAGCAACTGGGGCGGTCGTGTGACCTGCACCCGAAACGCCTGTGAGCTGCGGTGACCGTCCACGGGAGGCCGTGGCTGTCTGCCTGCGTTCTGGCCCGTTGCAGCGCAGTCAGACGCTCAGCCGTTGAGCTCGTCTACCAGTAGCTTTCATCGTGACGGGCACGACGCCACTGTGCCTCGAACTCGTCGCGGTTGATTTCCGCATCTGCCAGTTGGGGGTCGAAGAGATCAAGGGGCGGGTTGAAGGGCCAGTCATCCGGCCCGCTTCTGAGAGCGGCTCCGTCCTCGACGAGCTCCACCTGACGGAGCCTGCGGCCGTCCGGGCCAAGCTCCATCAGGTAGGTCGTCGGATCGCCGTCATCGGCGTCGTCCCATCGGCGCCGGACATACACGACGCCCCTGTCCACCAGGGCACCGAAGCCTGGGCGGCCACGTTGACCGTCACGCTGGGACCGCAATTCCTCCAGCCCGCCGGGCATAGTCGGTGCGTCGATGTCCACTTCGTTGAGGCTCCAGGCCTCAGCTTGCTCGGCCGCGTCCGGACGGGTGACGACCTCGACCTCCGCGAACGTTTCAAGAACCTCTCGCTCTGATCTCGCGTGCACCCACCACCAGACGCCGCCCATGCCGTAGTCGTGCAGGACGAGGAAGCGGTACTTGGTCGTGGCAGCAGCATCGGTCACAGCGCTGAGGCTAGTGGGGCGATGGCGCCGCTGCGGCCGTCGCAGGCGGCATCTCTTGGATGCGCTCTCCGCGAACATCGTGGGCCCTGTGACGGCCGCTGGAATCCTGGCGACAGCGACCTACGGAGGATCAACATGATCGTGGAATACGTCCGCTACCGTATCGCCGACTCCGAACGTCGAGTCGACTTCGAGAAGGCCTACGCGGCTGCCGCCGAGCGACTGGACCTCGCCCCCCAGTGCCTCGGATACGAGCTCTCCCATGGCATCGAGGAACCCGACCGCTACATCCTGCGGATCAAGTGGACCTCCGTCGAGGACCACGAGCAGGGCTTCCGCGGTGGTCCGTACTTCCCCCCGTTCCTCGCCGCGATCCGCCCCTACATCGGCGACATCGAGGAGATGAAGCACTACAAGAGGACGTCCGTGGTATCCGCCGCCGGAGGGGCAGCATGACCGAGCGTGCCGAGACCCTGTACGACGCCATCGGCGGCATCGACGCACTCCGCCGGCTGAGCCTTCTACGACGGCGTTCTGGCGGACCCGCTACTGTCCCCGGTCTTCGCGAACTTCACCCGGACGCACATCGAGCATGTCGCCGTCTGGCTCGCCGAGGTCTTCGGCGGTCCCGCGCGCTTCACCGGCGAACTCGGCGGTCACCAAGCCCTGTTGCGCGCCCACCTCGGCCTGTCGATCACCGAGGAACAGCGAACCCGCTGGATGGAGCTGATGGCCGCCGCTGCCGACAAGGAGCTCCCGGAGGACGAGCTGCTACGCCGCCAAGTCCTGGAGTACTTCGACTGGGGAACCCGGATCGCCCGCGACGTCTCGGCCGGGCCGGTCGGCGAGGACCTTGGCGACCCGGGGCCGACGCCGCGCTGGGGTTGGGACGGGCTGATGTGAGCAACGCCGGGCGTTGGAGCGCCCTACTCTTCCGATGCTGACAGGTACGCGAGGTCGGCGGAGTCTCTTCGACCACAGGGTCGCGCCGGCCTCGTCGACCATCGCCGCCCAGTGATGGCCCTTACATCGGCCGCGCCCGTCGCATCCCCGCCGACACCGTACGGGACTTCATCGCCCACGAGAGCGCAAGCGCGACCCCGACGGTGCCGGCAGCATCTGGCGGCGCAAGGACGGCCGGTACGAGGCCCGCGTGTACGTTCCTAGTCCGCTGCTGTATCGGCGATCAGTGGGCGGCGGACTCGGCGGCTGCGGTCGATTCTCCGACGGGCAAGAGGCGGGGGATGAGGCGGACGTAGGTGACCATGCCGAGGACTTCGACAAGGGTCTGGGTAACCACGACGGCCGCAGCGACGGCGAAGGTGTCTGGCAGGGCCAAGGCCAAGGGCAGCACGACCAGGGAGTTACGCGTCGCGCCGGTGAAGATGATCGCCCGCCCGGCCGGGGCTTCGAGGCGGAAGAGTCGGGCCACAGCTCTCCCGGCGAAGGCCATGACCATGAGGAACAGCGCGTAGAACGGGATGACGGCGGCTACATCGGCGAGGTTGTCACCGAGCTTGGGCACCTGGGAGGCGACGACCGTCAGCAGGGTCGCGGCCATCAGCGGCACCATCGTGGTATTCGCCCCGTCGGCGGCCTTCTGACCAGCTGGGCGGCGCACGGCCCACGCCTGTACGGCCCAAGCCAGCACGAGGGGGATGAGGATCAGGAAGGTGAAGGCTTCCGTGAACGGGCCGACCTCGACAATTTCGGCCAGGTCGGAGCCCATGAACAGGTACAGGAATCCCGGCAGCAGCAACATCTGCGCCACGAGAAGGAGCGGGGTGGCGGCCAACAGGCGATGGTTTGCGCCGCCGGCCAGCCCCGAGAAGACGATCACGTAGTCCACGCACGGGCACAGCAGGACCAGCAGGACTCCGACCCGGACGGCCGGGTCCGCAGGCAGAAACGTGAACATCGCCGCGACCACCAACGGCACCACCACAAAGTTCACCACCAGGGCAGCGGTGAGGAACCGGCCGTCGCGTAGGGACCGGAACAACTCGGCGGCGGGCACCTGGAGGAAGGTGACGAACAGCAGAGCACCCAGCACGGGGTTGATAGCGTGCTCCAGCCCGGGGCCGGCACTCGGGGCCAGCCGGCCCAGCAGACCCCCGGCGGCCATCGCCGCGAGGTAGATCGCGACCTGGTGGTGTTCCATCCGCTCGACCAGGCCCTGCGGTCCCTGCTCAGGCACCCCGTCTGCTCCCTACCACTACGTAGCGGCCCGCCCTCGTGACAGCCGCTTGTCCATCTTCACAGGTCATCTTTCGGCCCCGGCATGGGGCGTGCACTGGGTCATCCCGTCGGTGTGCTGTCCTTGTCCGCCTGGCCAAGGCGGGGCATGCCGAGATCGACGCGCCCCGAAGAGGTACGGCAGGCTGCTGAACGGCGGCGCCTGCGTACGACCAAAATCCCGGCCCCTGCGGCCACGGCCAGTACGG